>CAZMNL010000115.1:0-309 GCA_964567525.1 uncultured Anaerolineaceae bacterium | reverse complement strand
GGGGGCCACGCCGCGCCGCACGTAGATCGCTTTCTCGCGCTCGGTCAGGACACGGTGCGTATCGGCACGCGGCAGGATGAATTTCGCCAGCGCATACAGAAAACGGTTGCGCAGCGGGCGCTCGGCGATCCAGTCGGGATTTTCGAAAAAGTGGCTGTGGCTCTGCACGTCCAGCGGGACGCCAAAGCGCCATTTGAGCAGCGCGCCCACCAGCCCGGTTGCAAACGGGTCTTGAGTCGTCACCACGTCGGCAGGGTGCGCACGGTGCAGCCGCGCCGCCGCGCGGTACGCCACCCAGGGGAACAGGAC
>CAZMNL010000114.1:0-8185 GCA_964567525.1 uncultured Anaerolineaceae bacterium | reverse complement strand
CTGGATGGGCATGACCGCCTTCAAGTCGCGCTCGGATGCAGTGGCTTCGCCGCCTAAAGTGGCGTTCGAGCCGACGATGGAAGGTTTTATCAGCCTGTTGTACAAGCGCCGCCAGCTTACCGACGAGCAGATCACCATTTACCGGCAGCGTGACGACCTGGACTGGAAAGACGAGATCATGCTCGAACGCGGGCAAGCGATCATCGGGCAGAGCGATTACGTCAAGCGCCTGAGAAACTCGCTGATCATCGCCGGGGCCTCGACGGTGCTGTCGGTCGGCATGGGCCTGCTCTCAGCGTATGCCTTCAGCCGCTTTAAAGTTCCCGGCGAAGGAGATTTGCTGTTTTTCATCCTCAGCACACGTATGCTGCCGCCCGTCGTGGTGACGATCCCGATCTTCCTGATGTATCGAGAGCTGGGGCTGTACGATACGCACATCGGCATGATCCTGCTCTACACGGCGTTTAACCTCTCGTTCTCGGTGTGGCTGATGAAAGGCTTTATCGACGAGATTCCGCGCGAATACGAAGAAGCGGCCCTCGTCGATGGCTATACCCGTTTGCAGGCGTTTGTGCGCGTGGTGCTGCCCCAGGCCGTCACCGGCATCGCGGCCACCACGGTGTTTAGTTTCATCTTCGCCTGGAACGAGTACGCGTTCGCGCTGATGCTAACCGCCGACAAAGCGCGCACCGCGCCGCCCAGTATCCCGTCCGTGCTGGGGACCGGGGGTATCGAGTGGGCCGCGATTGCTGCCGGGTCGTTGGGCTTCCTGATCCCGGTGGTGATTGTCACGTTTGCGCTGCGTAATTACCTGCTGCGCGGGGTCACGTTCGGCGCGATCCGTCAGGGGTAGACCGGATAATCTTATGGCAAACATTGAACTGATTAATGTCGAAAAACGCTTTGACGAGCTGCACGCCGTCAAACCGATGAGCCTGACGATCAACAGCGGCGAGTTTGTGGTGCTGCTCGGCCCTTCGGGGTGCGGCAAAACCACCACACTGCGCATGATCTCCGGGCTGGAAGCCGTCACCAGCGGGCAAATCCTGCTCAATGGGCGCGATGTGACCTGGGCGCACCCCAGCGACCGCGATATCGCGTTTGTGTTCCAGTTCTTCGCGCTCTATTCGCACATGAAGGTGCGCGAGAATATCGCCTTCCCGCTGCAAGCGCAGGGCGAAGCGCGCCAACTGATCCAGCAGCGCGTGGCGGAAGTCGCCCGTATGCTCGAAATCGATCACCTGCTGGAAGCGCGTCCCGGCGCGCTCAGCGGCGGGGACCAGCAGCGCGTGGCGTTGGCGCGGGCGCTGGTGCGGCGTCCGGCGGCGTTCCTGATGGACGAACCGCTGGGGGCGCTGGATGCCGAGTTCCGCGAGACGATGCGCGCCGAGATCAAGCGGCTGCACATCGAACAGGAAGCGACAACCGTCTACGTCACCCATGACCAGATCGAAGCGATGGCGATGGGCGACCGCATCGTCGTGATGTCGGCGGCGGAAGTGCAGCAGATCGGCTCGCCTGCCGAAGTCTATCACGACCCGGCAAACCTGTTTGTGGCGCGTTTCATCGGCAGCCCCGGCATGAACCTGATCGACGCGGCCTATACACAGGGCCGTGTCACGATCCCCGGCTGCGGTGACTACCCCGTGCCGCCGGAGTGGGTCCCCGCGCTCAACGCGGCGACAGGCGGCAGCGGCGCGGTGATCCTGGGCTTCCGGCCTGAGGCGGCACATGTGACCCAGAACGGCGGCTTGCCCGCCAGCATCTACGCGAGCGATTTACACGGCGGCTACACCATGCTGCACCTGGATATCGGGCAGGATCGCATTGTACACACGCGCTCCGACCGCCAGACGTTCTACAAGATCAACACCGCCGTGAAGTTCGATCTCGATCCCGACATGGTGCGCTTCTTTGACCCGGCGACCGAAAATGCCATCCGCAAGGAGATGACCGCATGAGCAACGTAGAGCTGCGCCACATTACCAAGCGGTTTCGGGATACCGTCGCCCTGGATCAAATCTCGTTCGATATCAAAGATGGTGAGTTCTTTGTGCTGTTAGGGCCTACCGGGGCTGGGAAAACAACCACCCTGCGCGTGATCGCGGGCCTGGAAAAGCAGGACGCGGGCGACGTAATCTTCGACGATACCAACGTCAACGACTTCGCGCCTGCCGACCGCGATATCGCCTTCGTGTTCCAGAGCTATTCGCTCTATCCTACCAAGACCGTTTACGACAACCTGGCGTTTCCGCTGCGCTCGCCGCTGCGCCGCCTGCCGAAAGACGAGATCGACCGGCGCGTGCGCGATGTGTCCGAAAAGCTGCGCATCACGCACCTGCTCGAACGCAAGACCGCGCATCTTTCCGGCGGCGAAATGCAGCGCGTCTCCATCGGGCGCGCGCTGGTGCGCAAGCCGCGTATTTATTTGATGGATGAACCGCTGAGCAACCTGGACGCCAAGCTGCGTGAGGGGCTGCGCGTTGAACTCCAACACTTGCAGAAAACCGAAGGCAGCACGACGCTGTTTGTCACACATGACCAGATCGAAGCGCTGACGATGGCGGACCGCATCGCCGTGTTGAACCAGGGCCGCATCACGCAGATCGGCACACCCACCGACATCTACGACCGCCCGGCCACGATTTTTGTGGCGCGGCTGGTCGGTGTGCCGCGCATCAACCTGCTGCCCGCCGCGCGCGAAAACGGCACGATATTTATCACTGACAGCACGCTCCGTATGCCGCTGACACCGGGCCTGGATATCCCGGAGCAGTTCTTGTTGGGCATTCGCCCGGAAGATGTGCGCCCCACGCCGGGTGGCGAGCACAGCGGCGAAATTGTGCTCACCGAACCGCTCGGCGTCGAGACGGTGCTGCATATCCGCTCCGGCCAGCAAACACTGCTGAGCATTGTCCCCGGCATTACCGACCTGAGGCTGGGCGACACTGTGACATTTGATATTGTCCGCGAGCGCCTGCACCACTTTGATCTCGAAGGTGTGCGCGTCAAGGAACAATAGTGTAAACACTCTTTTTCGCAAAAACATTTCAGGAGGTATTTTGATGAAGTTTGGCGTAAATACCTGGGTTTGGGTATCACCGCTCACCACCGCCGACATTGAAACGCTCGCGCCCAAGATCAAGGCGATGGGGTTTGACCAGTTCGAGGTACCGCTGGAGGGCCTGGAAGATATCGACTACGCCAAAGCCGCCGCGATCCTGGCGGACAACGGGCTGGCGGTCAGCGTGTGCGCAGCGATGGGGCCGGACCGCGACCTGATCCACGAAGACGCCGCGATCCGCGATAACGGCGTGGCGTACATCAAGCACCTGGTAGACGCGGCGCAAACGCTCGGCGCGCAAAACGTCGTCGGCCCGCTGTATGCGGCGGTGGGGCGTGTCTGGCAGATGACCAATGACGAACGCGCCCGCGACACCGATCTGCTGGTTACACAGTTGAAGGGCCTTGCCGCGTATGCCGCCGATCACGGCGTGACACTGGGCGTCGAACCGCTGAACCGCTTCGAAACCAGCTTCATCAACCTCGCCTCGCAGGTGATCGAAGTCGTGGACCGCGTGGACAACCGCGCGTGCGGCGTCATGCTGGATACCTTCCACATGAACATCGAGGAAAAGTCACTCGGTGACGCGATCCGTGCCGCCGGTCCCCGGCTGGTACACCTGCATAGCTGCGAAAATGATCGCGGCGCGCCCGGCTCTGGGAACGTGGATTGGCAGGGTGTCGCGGCGGCGTTGAAGGCGATCAACTATGACGGCCCGGTGGTAATCGAGTCGTTCACCAGCAAAGTTAAGAGCATCGCGCGCGCGGCGGCGATCTGGCGTCCGCTGGCGGCATCCCAGGATGACCTGGCGAAAGACGGCCTGACGTTCTTACAGGGCCTGCTTGTGTAGGCGGCGCGCGTTCCACAAGGTAATTTTTGACGACATATATATATTTTGCCGTCCGAGGAGCATAAACT
Organism: uncultured Anaerolineaceae bacterium; assembly: GCA_964567525.1. Classification (GTDB taxonomy): domain Bacteria; phylum Chloroflexota; class Anaerolineae; order Aggregatilineales; family Aggregatilineaceae; genus CAYRNY01. The sequence goes on along the minus strand of CAZMNL010000114.1, from coordinate 4,203 downwards.
ATGGCTGACAAAAAACTGAATGTTGCCATCATCGGGTTAGGCTTCGGAGCCGAGTTCATCCCGATTTACCAGCACCACCCGCACACCAACATGTACGCGATCTGCCAGCGCACCGAAAGCCAGCTTAACCAGGTGGGTGATGCGTTTGGCATAGAAAAACGTTACACTGACTACGACGAACTGCTGCAAGATGACGCCGTCGATATCGTGCATATCAACACGCCGATCCACGAGCACGCCCGCATGAGCATCGCCGGGCTGAAAGCCGGTAAGCACGTCGCGTGTACCGTCCCCGCCGCCACGACGATTGAGGAACTCGAACAGATCGTCGCGGCGCAGCAGGCATCCGGCAAGAAATACATGATGATGGAAACCGTCATCTACTCGCGCGAGTTCCTGTACGTCAAGGAACTGTACGAGACGGGCAAAATGGGGCGTTTGCAGTACGTGCGCGCCACGCACCAGCAGGAAATGCTCGGCTGGCCCGGCTACTGGGAAGGGCTGCCCCCGATGCACTACGCAACACACGTTGTCAGCCCGTGCCTGGCGCTGGCCGGTAAACCCGCCGTTGAAGTGACCTGTTTTGGTTCCGGGCGCATTCAGGAACACCTGATCCCAATCTACAACTCGCCATTCGCCATCGAAGCGGCGCACATCAAGCTCAAGGATACCGACGTGGTGGCCGAGGTGATGCGTTCGCTGTTCAACACTGCCCGCCAGTACCGCGAGAGCTTCGACGCCTACGGCAGCAAGATGTCGTTCGAATGGCCGCTGGTGGAACACACGCCGCCGGTCGTACACATCGGCGAAGCGCCCAAACAGATCGACGTGCTGGACTACGCGCACCTGCTGCCGGAAGAGATTCAACGCTTCACCACCAAAGGCGTCTACGGTGCAGAAGAACAACATCTTTCGTTCATCCAGGGCGCGGGGCACGGCGGCTCGCACCCGCACATGACGCACGAGTTTGTCATGGCCGTGATCGAGGACCGCGACCCGTTCCCCAACGCGAAGCAGTCCGCGAACTGGACCGCCGTCGGCATCCTGGCGCACGAGTCCGCGATGCAGGGCGGCAAGGCCATTGCCCTGCCGAAATTCACGATCTCATAGTCTTCAATCACGATTGTAGGGGCGTGCCTGCGCGCCCCTACGGGAAACCATAGCGAGCATATCATGCGAAGAAACATCACGCGCACCATCAGAGGATTTGCTATCGCCATTGCGATTGTGTTGGCGTTTGGCGGGGTGTTCAGCCTGTACACCGGTACACTCTCCGACGAGCAGCAGGAAGAGGTCCTGATCAAAGCGATCCCGTTCGTCGCGGTGTTTGTGTCGATTCTGCTGACGTTTATCGGCCTGATTGCGGTCATGGCCGTGATCCTGAATCGCCGGATCCCGCCGCGTACCTACCAGCCGATTGAATACCTCATCATCGCCGGGATTCTGCTGGGCGTGGTGGGCCTGTTTCAGGGTTGGAAGCTGTTCGTCTATCAGAATGGGTTTATGCTGCTGCTGATCTCAGTGCTGTCGTTCATCCTGTGGAGCCACATCATCCCTATGCCATTCGGCGAGGCGAAAAAACTGCCCGGATTCAGCCAGCAGGCGCGGACGGTGGGCATAATCGCCGGGGTGATCGTCTGGGCGGCGCTGTCCGTGTACATCAGCATCCGGATCGAACCCCAGGAACCCTACGGCGAAGCACAGCGCATCTGGGATATGATGATGGAGGAAGAGCAGCGCGAACAAATCCGTGAAGACTTCGCGGATGAGTACATCTTCAATCGCATTCCGGCGGCGGTACTGATCAGCCTGATGCCTGCGGGGATCGCGTTCTTCGCTGCGCGCGAGATCGCCGAAACGACTCGGCGGCGCGCGGCTGTCAGCCCACCGCCCGCTCCACCGAAACAGGAAGAATTACCGGTCACGATCGGCTAGATTTTTCGCTCTAATGCACGACCAATACATCTCGATCAGACATAGAAAGGATTAGGAAAACATGGCAAGGCCAGTCACTATTTTTACGGGCCAATGGGCCGACCTCACGCTCGACGATATGGCAGCGAAAGCCAAAGGTTTTGGTTACGACGGGTTGGAGCTAGCCTGTTGGGGCGATCACTTCGAGGTGGACAAGGCGCTGTCGGATGATGGCTACATTCAGACGCGCAAGGATATTCTGAATAAGCACGGGTTGAAGTGCTTCGCCATCAGCACGCACCTGGTCGGGCAGTGTGTCGCGGACGCGATCATTGACGACCGCCACAAAGCCATTTTGCCGCCGCGTCTGTGGGGCGACGGCGATCCCGAAGGAGTGCGCCAGCGCGCCGCGCAGGAAGTCAAGGACACCGCCAAGGCCGCCAAGCTGTTCGGCGTGGATATCGTCAACGGCTTCACCGGCAGCCCGGTCTGGCACATGCTCTATCCCTTCCCGCCCACCTCGCAAGACATGATCGACAAGGGTTTCAAAGAATTTGCCGACCGCTGGACACCGATCCTGGACGTGTTCCAGGCGGAAGGCGTCAAATTTGCGCTGGAATGCCACCCAGCGGAGATCGCCTACGACATTTACACTGCGCAGCGTGCGCTGGATGCGCTGGGGGGACACCCGGCTTTCGGCTTCAACTACGATCCCAGCCACTTTATACACCAACTGTTTGACCCGGTGGAGTTCATCAACGCGTTCCCGGATCGCATCTTCCATGTGCATGTGAAGGACTCCAAGGTCAATCTCAGCGGGCGCAGCAGCATTCTGGCTTCGCACCTGCCGTTTGGCGATTACCGGCGCGGTTGGGACTTTGTCAGCCCCGGTCGTGGCGATGTGGACCTGGAAGGCATTGTCCGCGCGCTGAACCGCATCGGCTATCAGGGTCCGCTGTCGGTCGAATGGGAAGACTCCGGTATGGACCGCGAACACGGCGCGACCGAAGCGTGTGCATTCGTGCGCGAGAACGATTTCACACCGTCGGATGTGGCCTTCGACGCGGCCTTCGGCGACGAGTAAACGCCTGAACACCTCGTCTGCGGCTTGATCCTACTAACAGGGGCGTATCGTGATACGCCCCTACAGCCCCGGACCTGAAGAAAACGCACAGTTATTCGGGAGAGATAATACAATGTCTGAAGAAGTTGGTTTCACCAGTATGGCGGGCGCGAAGGCGACCGGCGATGCTCCGGAAATCGGCATCGGGATGCTGGGCTATGCTTTTATGGGCAAGGCGCATACCAACGCCTTTAAAAAGATTCCTTACATGATGTATCCGCCGGTCGCGATCCCGCGCCTGGTGGGTATTGCTGGCCGCAACGAAGAAGCCGTTCAGGAAGCGGCCAAACGTTACGGCTACGAAAACGCCTATACCGACTGGCGTAAGATGCTGGAAAACGACGCGATCCAGGTCTTTGACAACGGCGGCTCCAACGACATACACGCCGAACCCTGTATCGCGGCGGCGGAAGCTGGTAAGCACGTCTTCTGCGAAAAACCGCTGGCCCGCACCGCCGAAGAAGCCAGAACCATGCTCGACGCCGTGACCAAAGCCGGGGTCAAGCACATGGTCGCGTTCAACTACCGCTTTGTGCCCGCCATCATGCAGGCGCGCAAGCTGATCGAAAGCGGCAAGCTGGGCCGCATCTACCACTGGCGCGCGGTGTACCTGCAAGACTGGGGCATGGACCCGGAAATGCCCAGCAGTTGGCGCTTCCAGAAGGCCGTCGCGGGCAGCGGCGCGCTGGGCGACCTGGGCGCGCACATCATCGATCTGGCGCGGTTCCTGGTCGGCGAACCCAAAAAAGTGATGGGAATCACGCAGAACTGGATTTCCGAGCGGCCCGACGGCAGCGGCGGCATGATCCCGTCCGACATCGACGACGGGTTCCTGGCGCTGATCGAGTTTGAGGGCGAGGCGATTGGTTCGGTCGAGGCGTCGCGCTTCTGCCCCGGTCGCAAGAACTACAACAGCTTCGAAATCAACGGCGAGCACGGCTCGATCCACTTCAACCTGGAACGCCCCGCCGAACTCAACGTCTTCTGGAAGGACGACGATCCCGCGCTGACGCAGGGCTTCCACAACGTGCTGGTCAGCGAGCCGGGCCACCCCTACATGGAAAACTGGTGGCCCGCCGGTCACATGATCGGGTGGGAGCACTCGTTTGTGCATGAGTTCCACCACTTCTTCGACGCGATTGTCAACGACAAGCCGGTCGATCCCT
>CAZMNL010000113.1:0-8210 GCA_964567525.1 uncultured Anaerolineaceae bacterium | reverse complement strand
ATCATCCGTGCGCGCGAGGAACTGCATTCCGTCCGGCGAGAGCACGCCGCCGTGCAGGTCGTCGCCCAGCGCGATGATCTGCTGTTCGGCGGGCAGCAGCACCCCCAACCCGCCCGCGCACCCGGTCGAGAGCAGCACACGCTCGCCGGACAGCCACGCCAGCACGTTATCCACGCCGCCCGGCCCGGCTTCCTGGTAATACACCGCGTCCGCTGGATCGCTGCCGGTGATCTCGCAGCCGTCCCGGTAGCCGAAACCCCCGATCAACTCCGCTGCCCCGCCGCTGACCGGCACGCGGTAGACCGCCAGCAGCGCGGCGTCACCGTCACGCTCGCCCGTGTCCGCCACGTAGACAAGATAGGCGCTGTCGCGCGTCCAGGCGGGCGGGAAACCGGGATGCACGCCCTCCGCGAGTTTGCGCGGCGAGCGCCCGCTGGCCGCATCCAGGATACGCAGTTGCCCGGTGGTGGTGTTGATAAACGCCAGCGTGCGCCCATTAGGGGCAAAATTCAGGTAGCGCCGGGTTTCCCCCGGAACCATCGTCACACTGCGGCCCGGCAGGTTGTCCAGCATACCAACGAACAAATCGCCCATAAACAGGTGCGCCAGCGGCAGCGGCGTGAGCGCGCCCGACTCTACCGCTGCGCCCGCGTCGGCGACGGCGGTCGATTCGGCGGTGGCGGTCGGGGCAGGCGTCCCGGCGGTGTCCGGCGTCACGATCACGCCGGATGGCTCCGCCGGGGTGGGCGTAACGGTCGCTTCAGCGGGCGGCGCGCCTTCCAGTGGGACAGCGGTATTGGTCGGGGCGGGCGTCGTGACAGGCGCGGTGGTCATGACCGGGACGGCGATAGTGTTGGTCCTGAACTGGCTCAGGATGTCGCGGTAGAGCGCGTCCCAGTTCTCGAACTCGGCGGACGAGGCCCACTGCTCGATGCGGTAGCCCGCGCCGCTCTCGACCACAAACGTCACGCGGCCCCGGCGCATCGTATCACTGCACGGCACCTCGAAGACCGCCGACCGCCCAAACGACCCCACATCCTCGCGCGTGTCCGCGATCTCGGTTCTGGCGTTCTCGTCGAGATAGGCGCTCAGCAGGTCATCGGGCGTGACGCCCGGCGTCACGCTGCCCAGGACCGTGACGCGCATCCCGGCCTGGTCGCAGGTCGTGCCCGTGCCCGGTCCAAACAGCACCTCGGTTTTGTCGTTGCTGGGGAAGCTCAGCCACGCTTCCGGCGCGAGCACCGCAAAGGATGGCGCTTCGTACAGGCTCAGCGGCACATTGGAGGCGACGTTAGTCGCGCCGCACAGCACCACCAGGTCACCATATAACCCGCTGCGCACCTCGTAACGCACGAAGTTGTCAAACGTGAAGGTCCAGCGATAGCCGCTGTAGGCCCCTTTGGTGTAGGTTTGTCCCGCCACCGGACAGCCCAGGCTGGCGTCGTCCCAGGTCGCGGCGCTATACGTGTACTCCACCAGGACCAGGTGCGGTTTTTCGAGCGTATCGAGCAGCCATTGCTGCACAAGCTGGCGCACGCGGTCGAAGTCGTCCTGTGCGCGGGCGGCTGGCGGGGTACTGCTGACCAGGCTGGTGAGAATCACGGAAATGAGCACGGCCACAAACAGGCCCAGGCGGATCATACGTTTCACGGGGGGCTACTCCTGCTGCGAAAAAGGCGATAAAGCGGTAAGCTGAAAGCGATTTTTACGGAGCATACCGCCGCGCGGGGAGAATGTCCAGCCGCAGCAGGGGAATCGTAGGGGCAGAGCAAGCTAGTACACGTTGGCGGAAATAACCCTGCGGTTTTTGTAGGGGCGACTTTCCAAAGTGGACTTGGGCGGGTTTCGAAACCCGCCCCTACAGCCGGTGTAGAACTTCTATCAGACTGTACTGGATGCTTTTGCTGACCGCTGAAAACTGGCAACTGACAACCATCAGGGGCCGGGACCCGACACCAGCCGGATCAGTTCGTAAAACGCCCCAATCTCATAATCCGTATGGACGGCGTAATCGTCCGGCAAAAACGCGATGGTGGTCAGCCCGGCTTCTCTGGCATTGGCGAGTTCGCCGGTGGCGTGGCCCACAAAACCGGCCTCGTGCGCCGCCACGCCGAGTTCGTCCAGCGCGTGCGTGAAGATCGCCGGGCGCGCTTTGGTGATGCCCACATCCCGCGAGACAACAAACGCGCTCCATATCTCCCGCTCTATGCCGCGCGACGCTAACCACGCGATTTTTTCTCTGGCAGCGTGCGCCGTATCCGAGACGGTCGCCAGCAGAACGCCCGCTTCGTGCAGCCGGTTGAGCGTCTCGGTCACGCTAGGGAACAATTCAATATCCACCGCGTCCCGGTAGATGGCCTCGCGCCCTGCGGGAAACAGCGCCTCATCCTCGATGCCGTTCACGCGCAGGATGCCGTCATAAAACATCTCGCGCGAAATGCGCCCGGTCAGCGAATCGAAACGTGCGGCACGCAGCGCCTTGTCTAATACGCTGCGGTGACGCAGGGTCAGGCCGTGTTCTTTGAGGAATGCCTTCAGGTGTTCGTCAGTGCGCGGACGGTGATACAGTACGCCCCCGGTGTCGAACAACAGGGCCTTAAAAACGGGTGTTTGGGTCATGTGCGCATCAAAATCCAGATGGTACGCCAGGGCCAATGTACGCTCAGTATAGCAGATGCCCGCCAAAAGCGGAATGCCCCGGCGAATTCCCCATAATGCTGAGAATCGCGTACAATAGGTGTCCGGGTGAAGCCACCCCACCCACCACCGGAATCCGACGCACACATCAGCGAGGTCTGCATGGCAACGCCGGAGTTGCCCGACACAACACGCACTCTATACCCGTTTGAGTCGCATTTCTTCACGCTCGGCGATGGCACGCGCCTGCACTATATCGACGAGGGACCGAAGGACAGCGGCGACGTGCTGTTCTTTGCGCACGGTTACCCGCTGTGGAGCTTCGAGTTTCGCGCGCTGGTGGTGTACTACGCGGCGCTGGGCGTGCGCTGCGTGGCACTGGATCACGCGGGGTATGGGCTGAGCGACAAGCCCCTTACGCGCCGTTACCACACGCTCGCGCGCCACACGGCCAACCTCACCGAACTGATCACCGGGCTGGAACTGCGCGATCTCACGCTGGTGATGGAAGACTGGGGCGGGCCGCTGGGCCTGGGGTATACGCTCGAACACCGCGAAAACGTGCGGCGGCTGGTGCTGATGAATACCTGGGCGTTTCAGGATACCTACGCGCACCCGCTGCACCCGCTGATTTACCTGGTTACACAGCCGGGCATTGGGGAACTGCTGTTCGGCACGTTCAACCTGGTGTTTTCGCTCGGCGTGCAGCGTTGGACACGGCGCGGGCTGTCATGGTCCGTGATGGACGCCTACCGCGCGCCGTTCCGCGACGTGCGCAGCCGGACCGCGCTGGTACAGTTCCCGCGCATGATCAACACGCGGCCTACGCACCCTTCCGCGACCACGATACGCGCGATTGAGGCTCAACTGCACACGCTGCGCCGCATCCCGACGCTGATCCTGTGGGGCGACGACAACCCCCTGTTCCCGCCGGATATCGCCGAACACTGGAAAACCATGCTGCCGCGCGCGCGCGGCCCGATGCTGCTCGAAGATACCGGGCACTTTCTCCCGGAAGACGACGCCGATGCCGTCGTGCGTCACCTGGATCATTTTCTGGACACCACTGCATGAGACACGCGCCCTTGAGCACCGTCCGCTGGCTGACGTTATCCCTGCTGGTGTTCATCGCGGCGCTGGCGCTGGGAACCCCCGCCGGATTCGCGCGCCAGGATGCAACTCCCACGCCCGCCGCGATCCAGGTGGACGCGCGCGCGCGGTTGCAGCACGGGATGCTGTGCGTCAGCGTTTACGCGGACGAAGACGCCAACGGGTTACGCGGCGAGTCTGAACGGGTGCTGTCCGGCGCGCAGATCGCGGTGCGCGGCGCGGCAGGCGAAGAAACGCGGTTGTTCGACGGCACGACCGATCCGCTGTGCCTGGAGCTGCCGCCGGGAACTTACGATATCAGCGTGATACTGCCCGGCAGTTACACGCTCACCACGTCCGGGGCGCTGCGCGTGACGCTGGCAGGCGGGCGAGTCGTCCAGGTCGCGTTTGGTGGCGCGTCGGGATATACGCCCGACATCCTGATCGCCACACCGGAAACACCGCCCGACGCGCTGACCGGCGACTCCGCGCCCGTGTATGCCGTGCGCGCCGATGACGACGGCGGCGACTCGCTCGTAGACCGGCTGTATGCGGTCAGCGGCGTGATCCTGCTGGCGCTGGCAGGCGTGATCGCGGTCGTTGCGGTCGTCGCGCTGGCGCTGTTCCGGCGGCGGGGGTAAGTTCGCCCGGCGATCAAGTCACCGGGCTATATGTCTGCTGGACCGCAGAGCGGCCCGCTCACGCGGACGCTTAGCCCCGTTTACGGGGTGGCCGTTATGTAGCCCGACGGATTTACCGTCGGGTGGACTTAACTGGCGTGGGGTAAGCGCCCCCTCAACCCTACGCACACCCACCGCTTGCACACTGTCCCCGGTCGTTACGGTACGAATTCTTGAAGCGATCCCGGCGCTGGTGTACACTCGCGGGTGAGGAGAATCGCAACTATGCACCGAACCCGTACCGTTTTCATGATCCCGGTCTTGATGACCGGTGCTTTGTTCCTGGCGGCCCTGGTCGCGGCCTGCGGACTCGGCGACGAGACGCAGGTCACGCCCACCGCCCATTCTGCCGCCTTACAATTGACCGTTGAGAATACCCCGCTTCCGGGCCAGTCGATCACGCCGCTGCCGACTCCGCTGCCGCCGCCCACCGGCGGGCAGTTCGGCCCGGTGATCGGCACGGATTACACGCCGGAGCCGCTGCACACGCCGCTGCCCGCGACCGTTTCCGAGCAGCCGTGCCGCGTGCAGGTGCTCGTGCCGGAGATCGCGCTGCGCAGCAGCCCGGACACCGCCGCTGCTGCGGTGGGGTCAGCGTTCGAGCGTGAACGGCTGATCGTGGACCAGATCACGCGCGACGCCGCCCAGGTAATGTGGGCGCGCACGGCGGCGGGCTGGCTGCCGCTGGCACAGGATGGCATCACGACCGGGCGGCTGGCGACACTGCGCCGCTGCGATATCCTGCTCGGCCATACGCCGGATGTCGGGCTGCTGGGGCTGCACGTGCTCAACGAGGTGCGGCGTGACGAGGTGCTGGCTTTCATGCGGCGCATGAAGGACGCCGGGCACCCGGTCGGCACGATCAAGGGGCTGAACGGTGCGGAAACCATGATCAACGAGATCGAGGAATTCTCGCCGGAGACGGTGACGGTGTTCCGCTCGATCATCACGGCTGACGGCTTCGGCGACTGCCCGAAGGATATCCGCGATCTGCCCGACACGGCCTCGACTGCCGCGCGCTGGTATGCGGGCTTCACGCCGCTGTGGGACACGGTCAACGCGGACTACTTCGAATATATGAACGAGTGCCCCGCAACGATGGAATGGATCGCGCAGTTCTCCATCGAAATGATGAAGCTCGCCAACCAGGATCAGCGCTGCCTGCTGCTGTTCTCGTTCCCTGGCGGCAACCCCGATATGAACGCATTCAACGACCTGCTGCCCGCGTACCGCTACGCGGTCGAGAACCCGTGCGCGCCGGGCCGCACACACGGCATCGCGCTGCACGCCTACAGCCTGGAAGATAACGAACTGACCTCGGAGTCGGACGTGTGGATCGCGCTGCGCCACCGCATCATCCACGAGCGCCTGCTGATGGCGCTGCCGGAAGCGGCCAACCTGCCGGTGTACATCACCGAGTTAGGCATCGGCGGCGGGACGCACTTCCCCGGCTGCGAGATGGTCATCCAGGACGCGCTGCAATACATCTACCAGGTGGAAGAAGACCCCTACGTGAAGGGCGTCCACCTGTGGAACGTGGGGTTCGGCGCGCAGTGGTACGATATCGCGCCGTGCCTGGATAATCTCGGCGATGCGCTGCTCGCGTATTACGCGCGGTAGATGCTATACCACCATCATCAGCACCCACAGCGCGACCATGCCCGCGCCAATCGCCGCCAGCGTGGAGCGCGTATACCACGCCACGACCGCCGCGCCGAGTCCCGCCAGCAGGCGCACATTGCCCGGCGACAGATCGAGCGCGCCGCCCGGCATGAACAGCTCCGGGAAGATGATCGCGCTCAGCGCGGCGGGCGGCACGTAGCGCAGCGCGCAGCGCAGCCGCGCCGGGAGATCGGCCTGCCCCAACAGCGCGATCACCGACAGCCGCACGCTGTACGTCACCGCCACCATGCCGAAGATGATCAACCACAGTTTCACGATTGCGCCTCCGGGACGGATTCGGCGGCCTCACCTTGCGGCGCGCATGGCACACCAAACAACGCCTCCCCGACGACTCCCGCGCCGATACCGGTCAGCACCGCGATAATCAGGCCCAGGTTATAGGGCAGCGCGTGCGCGGCTATCGCGGTCAGCCCGGCGACCAGCGCCGCCGCGATCATCGGGCGGCTGGTCATCAGCGGCATGACCAACGCGATAAAGGTCAGCGCCAGCGTGAAATCCAGCGACCAGCTTTCCGGCACGGACGCGCCCAGCAGCACGCCGATCCCCGTACTGAGCTGCCACGCGCTCCACAGCGTGATCCCCGCGCCGAAGGTGTGCCAGTGACGGTACGTCGCGCGCGCGGGGGGCGTGGGGTGGCGCTCGTAATGCGTGATCGAGACGGCATAGGCTTCGTCGGTCAGCAGGAAGGCGATCAGGTATTTCCAGGCGGCGGACAGGTGCTTGAGGTACGGGGCCAGGGACGCGCTGTAGAGCATGTGGCGCAGGTTGACGATCAGCGTGGTGAGCACGATCACGACTCCCGGCGTGCCGGACGCGAACAACTGCGCCGCGATGAACTGCGACGACCCCGCAAAGACGATCAACGACATCGCCAGCGCCACCGCGACCGGCAGTTCCGCTTCGATGGCGAGGATACCGTAGATCATGCCGAACGGCGCGACTCCGATCAGGATCGGAAGCTGTGCGCGCACCCCGCCCCAGAATTCCGACGAACGCGAGTGCATAAGGGTTATACGCTCCTGGTGGTTTGGGTGGACTGACAGGGGCGTAGTGTACCGCATTCCGGCGCGGCGGGGGTTGTGGGCTGTGTACAAACAGCGGTGGCGGCGATACGCCCCTACGGATCGCTGAAAACTGACGACTCCCGCCTACTTGAGTGTCACACTGATCGGGCAGTGATCCGAGCCGGGCACATCCGGGTGAATATCCGCGCTGGCGATGCGCGGGCGCAGGTCCGGCGTGATGAAAAAGTAATCGATGCGCCAGCCGACGTTACGTTCGCGCGCCTGCCCCCAGTAGTTCCAGTACGTGTAACCGCCGGTCGTGTCGGGGTGCAGGTCGCGCCAGATGTCCAGGTAGCCCTTGCCAACCACCGCATCGATCCAGACGCGCTCTTCCGGCAGGAACCCGGTGGTTTTCTGGTTTTCGTCAGGCCGCGCGAGATCGATGGGCTGGTGCGCGGTGTTCACGTCGCCGCAAAAGATCACGGGGCTGCCCTGCGCGCGCAGCGTCTCGACCGTCTCCAGAAAAGCCGCCTTGTACGCCATCTTGAACGGCACGCGGCTGTGATCGCGGCTGCCGTTGGGGAAATACGCCGTGATGAAGGTGAAATCGTCGTATTCCGCGATGATCGTGCGCCCTTCCTGGTCGAATTCCTCGATCCCCAGCCCAATCTGGACGCTGTGCGGTTCGGTCTTGCTGTAGAGCGCCACGCCGCTGTAGCCCTTCTTGACGGTGGACCACGCCCAATAGGTGTAGTAGCCGTCCGGCTGGCGCAGGGCGTCGTCGAGCTGGTCCGGTTGCGCTTTGGTTTCCTGCACGCCGAGGATGTCCGGCTGTGTGGCGGCGAACCAGTCCAGGAAGCCTTTTTTCTGCGCCGCGCGAATCCCGTTCACGTTCCACGAAAAGAGTGTGAGCATCCGAATACCCCGCTTGTCGTTTGTGTTGTTTATCCGCGAGTCAAGTTTAGCACAGGCGCGGCGTGCCGGCGCAGTTCAATGTGGTGTTTTAGGCTAATCCAAAGAAATAACTGCCCAATTTATGTTTCTCCCTGCGAAATTGTTTGAGTGTCCCCTTCCCTAAGGGAAGGGGGTAGGGGATGGGGTCATTATTTTTATGGCG
>CAZMNL010000112.1:0-8257 GCA_964567525.1 uncultured Anaerolineaceae bacterium | reverse complement strand
GGCCGTATTCCTCGCGGAAGGCGATGATCGCTTCCGCCTGCCATGCGCTTAGCCCTGCCTGCGCGGCGAGTTCCTCGGCGGTGACCGTGTTGATACTTATGCCTTGCGATTCGGCTTCGGAATCGGCGGCGGCGGCGTCCTCAGTCTCGGCAGCTTCGTCACATTCGACCGGCACATCCGTGATACCGTACTTGAACTGGTTCAGGGACGCCGGGCCAATGCCGGGCACGTTCATCAACGTATTGCCGCAGCTAAACGGGCCGTATTCCTCGCGGAAGGCGACAATCGCGGCGGCTTGCTCCGGGCTGAGGCCCGGCAGCGCGGCGAGTTCCTCGGCGGTGGCCGTGTTGATGCTCACGCCCTGGGCCTGCGGTTCTACGTCAGTGGGCGGCGCGATCGTTTCCGACGCGCTGCCGCCTGTGATGGTGAACAGCGACCCCTCGCCGCGCCCGTAGACTTCGGGGAAATAGAACTCCTGGCCCGTCGGCGGGATGACGTTGTATTCGCCGGGCAGACCGGGATAGATCAGGTATTCGAACTGGTAGGTGCCGCGCGGTAGATAGGTCGCGTAGAGTACAACTTTCTCGTCGCGGAACTCGATGTTCGAGAACCACCACCAGCCCCAACCCCGGCTCAGCGGGCGCTCGCGGCTCAGGCTCGGCTGCGAGCCGACCTGGGTCGAGGTGAGCAGGTTCGGGTTCACGGCGTCCGCGCCAGCGGGCAGCGGGTCTTCGACCAGCACGTAATGCAGGTTGTTGGGCGCGATGATCGTCAGCGTGACCTGCACCGGCTCGCCAACTTCCGCCGACGTGACCGGCGTGCCGTCCGGATCGTTGAGCAGCGTGTATTTGCGGTCGATGATAATGCCGCGACTCACCGCTTCGACTTCCGGCACAGGCACATAGGCTTTCAGGTGCGTGGTGTAGTACAGGTTGCCGTCGCCCTCGGTGCGGCTGATCACCAGCCGGTTCGCGTCGTTCGCCAGCAGTTCAGCGACCTCGATCACCAGCTTTTCGGCTTCTTTGACGTTCTCGCTGGTGGCGGTGTTGTCTTGCAGTTCCAGCCGGTCATCATTCAGGCGCACGGCGAACTCGTAGTCCGGGTGCAGCTCACCCGTGACGACCATCCACTCGGTCAGCGCGAGCACGGCCCAGGCGGTTTCCTGCGTGGTTTCCCAGTGATCGGCCTGCCGCGCGACCATCAGCCAGCGCACCACGTTGGGGATCATCTGGTTATCCGGATCGATCTGCGCCATCGCCATCAGCGCCAGCGCGGTTGTGCGCGTGTCGGTGTTCCAGTTCCAGTAGTCGCGGTAGTCTTCTTCCCAGTGCGCGCCCGTCGCGCTGACGATCACCGCGTTGTTCAGGTCGTTGACCAGTTCCATCGCGCGGTCGTCGTCGGGATTCAGTTCGTGGAAGGCCATCGCCAGGTATGCTTTGGCGTACAGGCTCATCGATTCGCGTTCGTCGAACAGGCGCACCGTGCGCGGCATATCTCCCCGCCCGGTGTGGGCCATCGCGTAGAGCAGGAACGCCTGCCGGTTGATGCGCCATGTCGTTTCCTGTGGCCGGATCGTGATCAGTGAACTGCGCACGAACTCCGCCGCGCGGTTGATCACATTCTGATCGACGGCGAAACCAGAACGCCGCGCCTCGACCAGCCCGATCAGCGCGTAGGCGGTCACAATCGGGTTGGACTCGTCCTGCGGGAACCAGCCCCAGCCGCCGTCCACCTTCTGCTGGCTGTAGAGCCGCTGGAGCGCGTAGCCGACCTCGACTTCGAGATTGGCTTGCAGCACCGGCTCTTCAACGCCCAGGCTCTCCAGGGCGCGCAGCGTGATCGCGTTGGGCATGAAGCGGCTGATGATCTGCTCGATGCAGTAGTGCGGGAAGTTGCGCAGCCAGTCCAGCCCGTCGATGGTCGAAGCGGCCAGCGAACGGTCAAGTTTGACGGTCAGTTCGCCCTGCGTCACGTCGAAGCGGCGCGGCAGCACGACCACCTCGGTGCGGCTGCTGGCTTCCGGCCCGTAGAGCGTGCCCGCCGTGCCGACCGTTTCCGGCACTTCGTACTTGTAGACCGGCAGCGGCGCGCCTTGCAGGATCGTGGGCTTAGTCGCGTCGGTATACGCGCCGTCGCCCGCGTTGGCGAAGAAGGTCATGTCGATCTGCGGCACGTCCTGCACGTCAAACGTCCAGTTGACGCGCGCGCGGCCCTTCGCGGGGATCATGACCCACTGCGACGGCTCCACACCGTCCGCCAGGATGTAACCCGACCCTTCGAGCATCACCTGGGTCACCAGGTCCTCGTTTGAGTTGTTGTTGACGATGGCGGAGACGGTCGCGCGGTCGCCCGCGATGAAGAATCGCGGCGTGCCGGGACGCACCAGCACCGGCTTGGTGCTGAGAATGTCGAAGAGCGTCTGGCCGACCAGCATCGGCCCGTCTTCCCCGGTGGTGACGGCGCGCGCGTCCAAGCGCCACGTCGTCAGGTTGTCCGGCAGCGTGACCGTGACGGTCGCTTGCCCGTTTTCGTCGGTCACGGCGTCCGGCTCCCACAGCGGCGTATCGACGAATTCCTGCCGGACTTCGAAGATGCCGCCGTCACCGTAGCCACCGCCGCCGCCCTTGATCGTGTCGATGATGATCTGGGTGGCCTGGTCCACGCTGATCGTCAGCGCGCTGGACGTGCGCACCGAAACCCCGCGCTCCGAGTAGAAGAACGGCAGCAGTTCGCTGCTGTTGGCGGGCGCGATGCTCAGCACGGCCAGGTCGGTCAGGCCGACGCCGACTTCCGCGCCGGGCACCGGCGTGCCTTCCCAGTTGCGCGCGGTGATGGTGAAGTCCACCTCGTCGCCCGGCCCGGCGAACTCACCCGCCGCCACATCCACCGAGGACTCGACGCTGATATCCATCACGAGGCGGCTGGTATCCACGCCCAGTTCGATCATGCCCATGCGGAACTGCGCGGTCGGGGTGTTCTCGTCCACGCCCTTCACCAGCACCACGCTGAGGAAGATATTCGGCGCGAAGCTCTCGTCAATTGGCAGTTGGTAGACCGTGCTGTTAGTTTCCAGCGTGATCACCTCGTGCGTCAGGATATCGCCGCGTTCGAGCGTGATCAACGCCTGCGCCTGGCCCTGCCAGGGCGACGGGATCAGGATTTCGGCGGTTTCGCCGACTTTGTATTCGTCCTTGTCGCTGATCAACTGGATGCGGTTATTGTTCTCCTGCCGCCAGTTAACAAAGTCGCTGCCGCTGACCCACATAAACGTGCTGGAACGTACCGGGTTGCCAAGCGCGTCAGTGGTCGTGGCGTAAACCTTGTAGACGCCGCCCACCGGGGGCACGAAGCGCAGCGACACCAGCCCATCCGCGCCGGTCGTGACCGTGCCGGACGCGCCCTCGACCGGGAGTTCTTCGACTTCCCACGTCCAGACCGTGCGCCCGTACTCGTCCTCTTCCTGCACGCTGGACCAGTTGCGCTCGACGACCTCGTATTCGATCTCCTGCCCGGCGACCGGCCCACTGTCCCAGTCCACCGCCAGCAGATTCACCTGGTTCTCGCGCCCGGCATAACCGATGTACTCTTCCGGTTGCAAGCCGACATATACAAGGCCCTGGTGAACAGTCACGGACGCGCGCCCGGCAACGAGTTGATCGCTCTCATCGACCACGCGCGCCTCAATCGTCCAGCGCTTGCTTTTGACTTCCTCGCCGAGATCGGCGGGCAGTTCGATCATGAAGCGGCCTTGCGCGTCGGTCGTGCCTTCACCTTCCGCCACCGGGCCACCATACGGCCCGTAGTATTCGGGCGCGTAGAAGTCGTAGTTTTCGTCGGTGAAGGACCAGTAGCCCGGCTGGTCGCCGGTGTAGTTGAAGTAGTAATCGTTCGCCAACACGCTATAGCTCACGTCCGCATTGCTGACCGCGCCGCCGAAGAAGTAGCGGCTCTCGACCAGCACGTTGATCGTCTCGCCCTGCGCCACCTCGTTGACTTCCGGCAGCACATCGACCACGAACTCCGGCGCGCGGTATTCCGCGACGTTGAAGCTCAGGCCGAAGCTGCTGCGCCGGTTGCTGCTGACGCCCGCCACAATGCGGTAGTAACCCAGCGGCGCGTCCGCGTCAAGCAGCACCTCGCCCGCAAACGATCCGCGCGGGGTCAGCGGCAGGTCCTTTTCGAAGATGATCTCGCCCCGGTCGTCATAGACCGTGACCGGCACGGTTTCGTATTCCGGCAGGGTGTAGGTCACATCCTGGCGGTTGCGCACGATGCCCTTGAAATACACCGGCTGGCCCGGACGGTAGATCGGGCGGTCGGTGTAGAGGTACACGGCGAGGTCTTCCGGCTGGTAGTCGCTGCGGATATCAAACTGCCACGTCTCCATGCCGTCTGTCCAACGGCTGGCGGCAAACGCGAAATGCGCGTCCGTGTCCAGTGCCGCGTACATCGTGGTGTAGAGATCGTCGAGTTCGGGGATATCAGCCATCGCCAGCCCGTCGGCGTCGGTCGTCGCCCGCCCCACCGGGTTGAATTCGGCGTTGTAGAACGTCACCGGCACGCCTTCCAACGGCTGACCGGTTTCCATGTGCGTCACCCAGGCGAGCGCGGTCCGCTGGCTGAACTTGAGCGTGATATTGGCCGACTGCACGATCAGCACGTGTTCGCGCGGGGAACGGTCGTAGTCTTCGGTTTCCGGCGAAGTCACTTCCAGGTAGTAGATGCCGGGATCGAGCGCGTCGGGCGTGTAGGGCGCGCCGGGCAGGTCTTCCCCCGGCACGTTGGGATCGAGCGGGGCCGCGCCCAGCGGCTCGTAGAAGTACACGTCCTGGCTGCCTTCCGCCGCCCACCCGACGATATCGTTATTCAACCGCACCTGCCACCACAGGTAACCATCGGCGCAGAACGGCCCACCGATCACCTGGATGGTTTCGCCCGGCAGGGCTTGCGTCACGACATTGCCGCCCAGGTTCGGGTCCTGGCGGATATTCAGCGGCGAGTCGTCCTCGCGCGTGATGATCGCCACGTCGCCGACCTTTACACGCGGGTCCGGCGCGGCGAGACACTGGATATTGGCGATGCCGCTCGGCCCCTCGTCGGAGATGTAGAGCAGTTCGTAGCGGCGCAGGTCTTGATGCGCGCTCACATCCACCGACCACTGGCGCAGCAGTTCGCGGTTGCGCGGCACGTAGTTACGCCACGCATCGTAGCTGTTCGGCCCGGTGATGGCCGCCAGCCGCGCGGTCGTCATGCGCCAGAGTGTCATATCCAGCCGCGAAATGTTGCGGTGTGTGACAAACACGCGCGTAGCCGGGTTGTGACTGCTGTACATGCCGACCTGCCCGGTCGCCTGGATGGTCAGTTCCGGCGGATAGGGTGCGGTGATGTAGCTGACAGTCAGGCCCTCGTCAATGATGTTGCCGTATTCGTCTTCCATGCCGGGCAGAATCGTGATCGTGTACTCGGTGCTCGGCTCGGTATCAAACGAGAGGTTGTAGCTGTCACGGTAGTCGTAGTAGTAGGCGTCGAACTCGCGCCAGGGTTCCGGCTCGATGATAATCCGGTCCTTGAGCGTGTCGATATCCATGTTGGTATTGAAGTAGATCGTAAAGCCGCCGTAAGGCGACGCGCCGACCTCGCCATCAGAGGGCGACGTACCGACGATCTCCGGGTACGGCACGGTGTAAAAGATGCTTTCCGCGCGCTCACGCAGGGTCGCGCCGGTCTGGCTGCGCGCGATCTCGGCGTCCACTTCCACCAGATACCCCGACCCCAGCGTGAGCCGGTCATCAGGCGTGAAGGTCACGCGGCGGAAATCGTTGGCCCAGAAATACGTGCCGCTGATTTCGACCAGTTCGGGCGGTTCCTGGTTCTCCGGCAGTTGCACCGGCCCGATATAGATCAGCGTGATCGCGGCTTCGGTGGTTTGCGGGTCCATCGCCTGCGTGAACTCGACGGTGATCTTGGTTTCCAGCGGGACACGATCATAACTATCGCCAGGGCTGATGCTGACGACATCCGGCTGAATGGTGCTGAAGGACCAGGAAAACGGTTCCTGCATCTGTGCGCCGGTCACGTCGGACAGGTCGCCGCTGACGGTCACGGTGTAGTCGGTGCCGCCGCGCAGCGCCTCTTCCGGCGTGAAGAGGTAGATCGAGGTGTTGAGCCATTCGCCCTCACCGTCAACCGCCGGATCGAAGCTCAGCGGGTGCGGCAGGGTGTCCATTTCCTCGACCGTCACCAGCGGCACGACCGGGCGATTAAAGATCACGGTGATCACCGCGTCGGTATCGACGTAAGCGGATTCCGGCGCGGGCAGCACCTCGGACACTTCCAGGTAGCCGACCGTACTCAGCGCCAGGTCGAACGGCTCCGCCAGCATCACACCCTCGACGGATTCGGCGTCCGCGCCGATGGTGAACGTGTACGCGGTGGCGCGCTCAAGCACCTGATCCGGCGTAATCGTCAGCGTGGTATTGTCGTCCGTCCAGGCGGCGGCAAAGTCGAACGCGGGTTCGACCGTCACGCGCACACTGTCGGGATTCATCGGCACGTCAAAGAAAAACGATACCGGGTCCTGCAAACCGAGTTCTTCACCCGGCAGCGGGTCGGTATCGAACACGCGCGGGATGGGCGCGGTATCGTCCTGTGCGGGCGGCGCACCGAAGACGGTCAGCGGCCCGCCTGCCAGCACGAACACCAGCACGGCCAACACCGCCGCGCTCAGCGCCCCCGCCCAGCGAAGTTTGTGAATAGTCATTCGTTTTCCTCCAAAGCACTCTCTACATAAACAAACGCCTGATCAGGACGAAATAAACTGGTCTGGATGAAGAAGCCAGCACTCACACGCGATGTTGGGGTGCTGCGTGTCCGGTGTGCGTGCCGCTGTATCTCATTATAGGCCAAGAGCGAATAACAAGGAAACCGGTCTGCCCGGTGATGTGACGCAGTTGTATTGTAGGCCGGGAACGGTGGTCCCGCGCGCGACGGCAGCGCAATGCTTGCCCTACGGGTATCAGGCTGTCGTGCGCCAGGGGCCGGAACACGCCGCGATCAGAGTGCCAATACTTCGTCGATCAGTGCGAAAAGCTGGCGCATGGGCACGGGCTTGACCAGGTATTGATCCACGCCCCGTTCGGCACAGGCCGCGCGGTACTGCCCGCCGGCAGAGATGACGATGATTTCGATGTGGTGCAGGCGCGGGTTGGCGTTCACAAACTCGATGACGACCAGCCCGGTTTCATCGGGCATATTCATATCGAGAATGATGATCTCGAAGTCATCATGCGCCAGGTAGACCAGGGCCTCGGCGGTTCTTTCGCAGACCGTGATCTGGTGCCCCTGGCGGCCAAGCTGCGCCTGGTACAGAAAGAGCAGGTCTTTGTCGTCTTCAACAACTAAAATACGGGCCATAGTGATAAATATTTCCCCCGTGTTGGCTGCCGGTTTTCCAACCGGCAAAAAACTAAGACTAAATCTTCCTACCAGTGTACCGCACGGCACATGCAGCGTACAATGCCTACTGAGGTCCCATATCCGGGCCGGGCGCGATCTGCGCGGGGGTGCGCGTGTAGGGCAGACCGAGCGCGGACTTGCCCGCGTGCCACACGACCGCGGCCACCTCGCGCAGCACTGAGTACGTGTGATCGTCCGCTGGCAGCGGGCCGCTTGTGCGCTGGGCCGGGCTGGTGTAGACGGTGATGCCGCGTTCCTCGAACAGCCAGCGCGCGCGCCACAGGTGATAACTGTCGCTGACCAGCACCGCCGTGTGCCAGCCCTGCCGCTGCATGATCGCGCGGGCTTCGATGGCGTTTTCTTCGGTGCTGTAGCTGTATTCTTCCAGCGCAATCGCCGGGGCGGGCACGTCGTGGCGCACCAGGGTGCGCGCGCAGCGCAGCGCCTCGCTGACGCCCTGGCGATCCACGCCGCCGGTACACAGCACGACCGGCGCATAGCCCGCGTGATAGAGCGCGGCCCCGTGTGTGGCGCGGCGCTCGGTCCCTTCCGCGCCGCCGCCCAGCACGATGATCACGTCGGCGGGCTGCGCGCGATGCTGCTGGCCGTAACGCACGATGATCACGACCAGCACCAGCCCGCCCACCAATGCCAGCGCCGCCACGATCCCGGATCCGCGCAGCAGCCAGCGCCGCCAGCGCACGCGGGACGCGCTCAGGCCGACCGTGTGCGGCGTGTTTTCCGGTGCAGACATCCGACGCTCGCGCCGTCTCAATACGGGTACACGGCCAGGAACTCGTCC
>CAZMNL010000111.1:0-8283 GCA_964567525.1 uncultured Anaerolineaceae bacterium | reverse complement strand
TTGCCGGTCCAGCGCCGCGCAGCGAGTGCGGGATAGGTTTCCAGCGCGACGCGGTTATCGCCGTTGACGTGGCAGGGGATCACGTTCACCCCGGCGGCGAGCAAACGCGGCGCACCGTGATAGAACATGCGACCCACCGGCACGCCGTGTACCATCAGCGGACTGATCGACCCGGCGCGCTCGTCGGTGCGGCGCAGCGGGTGTTTGCGCCCCGGCGGGCGCGCATCACGAAAGCGCTTGACCAGCATCAAAAACTGGTCCTTGCGCATACGCCCCACGTACTCGACGTAATTTACCCATGACGGGTCCTGCACCCACCACGTATTGATGAAATCATACGGCAGCCCGAACGGAAAATCAAAGCCCCCGATCCAGGGACCGGGGTGCTTGAGCAGGGCTTCGAACTGCGCGAAATCGGTCAGATACTCGACCGCGCGCACCAGCAACAGGTTCTCGTTATGTTCGCAGACCGCGCAGGTGATCGGCTTATCCTTGCGTGGCGCGCTGGTAAAGTCGAGTCCGTAGATCAGCATCGTTCGCTCTTTGTTTTTCCAGGCTGTTAATCGCTTACAGCTTTCCGCTTAAATGCTCTCTCACCACGCGGGCAGGTTAGGCACGAGGTAGGTATCCAGCGCGTACCACGCGAAGGTCGCCAATCCGACCATAGCCGTCACCGCCAACCACGACAGCGCCGGGAAGTAGTCTTCCACCAGTGCCGCCCATCCGTTTAACCCGCTCGCCACGACAAACGCCAGCGGAATCAGCGCCGGGTACAGGTAGCGGCCCTGGAACTGCACGAAGTCCCGGTTGTAGAGCGCATACGCAGCGAAGACCAGCACGATAACCGCCGCAAACACGATCAATACGTCGCGCTGCGGCCCGCTGAGCGCGTGCGGGATGCGCCGCCGCCAGACGAACAACCCGGCCCCGATGAGCACGCCCAGCGTGAACAGCAGCAGCGCGCGGTAGACATTCAGCGGCATCGGGATCGCCATCCAACCGAACTGGCCCCAGAAGCTGTGGAAGGTCGTTTCGGCGTAGTTTTCGAGGTATTGGCGCTCGCTGCCGCCCAGTATCACGTCGATATAGGTATCCGTGCGCATCTGCCCGACCGTGACTTCATCGTGCCGCTGCAACCCGAAAACGTCCGTCCCGCCGTAAACCGACAGGTTGCGCCCCCACCACAGCCCGCCGAGCAGCAGCGCAGGCACGATCACGGCGGCGAGATGCGCCGCCCCGGTGCGCAGCGGCCAGCGTTCGCGCCGCCAGCGCAGCAGCACCGCCAGCACAACGATCCCGCCCAGGAAATAGATCGTGGTCTTGGTCAGCATTGCCGCGCCCGCCAGCAAGCCGAGCACCAGCGGCGAAATATGCCGTGCCTGCGACTCGGACGATTGCGCCATGCCTCGCGAGTTGCCCAGGTAGACGACGACCACCAGCACCGTCAGCGCGGCGACCAGTTCGGCGAGCGCGTCATTGCTCACGCTGCCCAGGATGGCGAGATGCTGCGGCAGAAAGGCGACGAATCCCGCCCCGGTGAGCGCCATGCACGGCCAGCGCGGGAACGCGGTCCACAGCACGGCCCAGGTACACAGCACCACGCCCGCGCCCAGCAGCACGGAAAACAACCGCATCATCCGCAGATCACCATCCGTCAGCGCGTAAAGCGGCGTTTGCAGCAGGTAATACAGCGGCGGCTGGTGGTCTTCGTACTGCACAGTGTCGAGCCGGTCCAGCAGGTCCGGGTGAAAGCCCGTTGTCGTCAGCGTGTCCTGGTAATCCTGCTGCCAGTCGCCCGGTTCCAGCACGGGCAGGGCGCGATCATCGGCGATCTGGCGCACGTAGTTGTAATGTGCGGGTTCGTCGGGGGCCTGCCAGTCGGGAGTACGCGCCGCATACTGCCCCGCGATCACGAGATAAGCGGCGACGAAAAAAACGATCACGGTCCATTCCACGCGGCGAATCATCGGGCGGCTTGTCCTCTCCGGGGTATATCCAAAACACCCGCCCCACAAGTTTACCGGGTCGGGCGCGAAAGTCCAGTATAAACCGCGCGGATTCAGGGGAGTGTGGGGCGAGCGTAGGATACACTCGCCCCATTGCTCCGTAGCAAAAGGGGGTTACGGAGTCGCCGTCAGGACGAAGACTTCCGCGCCGGGCTGTTCGGTCACGCTGCCACCGAGCACCACGGTGTAGATCTTGCCCGCTTCGACGTTGAAGGCTTGCAGTGCCGCGACCTGTCCAAAGTCCGCGACGAACGTAAACGAATACGTGCCTGCCGAGAGATTGGTGTTGCTGCTCGCCTGCCCAAAGAGCACGCTCTGCGCCACCAGCGCGTTATCCGCCGAGTTGTAGACGCTCACGCCGCCCGCGTCAATCGCCGCGTTGATAAAGCGGATGCGCGCCAACCCGTCGGGCAGCAGTTCCAGGCTGTCGGGCGTTACGTTGAGCCGCGCCTGGTCAGGATCGCCGTAGACGTAAATCGTGCGCGGGAAGTTGTCGCCGGTCAGTTCGACGGACATCGAAGACAACGGTTCGCTTGTGCTGGGGTCCGCACCGACCGGGTACGTTTCGAGCGTATAAATACCGGGCGGGTAGAGCAGGTACTCGGTGTTCATGCGGTAGACCAGGCTCTCGACCGCCGGTGCGCCGTTCATGGTGACGGTCACAGGTGGGCCGAAGATGTTGAAGTGCGCCCAGCGCACTGCTGCGTAGACCGGTACGCCTTCGTTCGGCACGGTCACGACATTCACCCAGGGATCAGACGGATCGTCGTCGAACGCGATCATCATCGTGACCGTGCCCACCGGGATGCCAATGCTGCCCTTTTCCATCATCATCACGCCGCTGGACGCATTCTTGAAGCGGATATTATAACTGCCCGCCGGGACAATCGTACTGGCGGTGCTGTAGAGATCAATTGCGTCCAGCAGCGGCGTGCCGTTCATGCGCTCCACGGTGAACGGCGGGTTGCCGGTCGCCAGATTGATCACCGTCAGCCGCGCGGACTGCGACGGGACCGGGCTGTAGTCAGCAGTATATGCGCCGACTTCCAGCGCGTCCGCCGACCCCTGCGCCACGAACAGCACCGCCTCATTCAGACCGATATCAAACGTGCCGCTCGCCAGTGGCGCGGCATTGGCCGGGTTGGTGCCGGGCGCGTATAGTTCGACCAGGTGCGTGCCCAGACCCGCAACAAACGAGTTCTGCACGTTGCCAAAGACCACACCGGAATACAGCGGGGCGGGTTCTTTGTTGAAATGCACGTTCACCGGGCCAGCGCCGGAGGCCATGTGCGCGAAACGAAACAGGCTGGTCGGTTCCAGCGGCAGCACGGTGCTTTCGTAGGACACAATGCGGAACGCGCCCGAAGCTGCCGTCCCGACCACGAACAGCGTATACGTGCGCTCGTCCAGGAAGGACTGGCCGGGGTTGGCGGTGAGCTGCGCGCCGTCCGCGCCGGTCACGATCACGTCATGCGGCCCGGCATATACCGGCGTGACGCCGACTTCACCGTAGTTCAGGCCAGAGGCCAGCGTGAGATCGCCCGCCGTGACCGTCACCGGACCGGCATCCGGCACGGCGTGGACCACGCGCACGCGCGCGGTATAGCGCGGCGGGGCGCTCACGTCGTCGAGGTAGGCGCGGGCTTCCAGGTTGGCGAAGGTGTTCATCGCGGCAATTGTAACGCGCTGGCCGGATTCAATCGTCAGTGAGGTCGAGGCGAGGTCTTCCGCGCCACCTGCCGCGCGCCAGCTAAAGGTATGCTCGCCGGGTTCTACATCCATATACCCCGAATTGGCGCGCACGCCGGGCGCGACAGCCGCACCGTCAAGGTATCCATCCAGCGTGGGCGCGTCAAACGAAGCGTGTACGAACCGCACGCGCGCGGATTGGGTTTGTTGGGCGGGGGCGGCCTGCGCGGGCGTCCCCGGCACGACGAACGGTAAACTCAGGCTCAAAACAAGCATCAAAACCAGGACCAAACGTGCTTTAGCCATGCAAATTTCCTTTCGTGTATCTGGTGAGGCGCGAACACACCCACCTGAATCATGCGCCTCTATAGTAGCTTAACCTTAGCACAAGCTACGGGCGTAGTAAATGTTACTATTCGGTGGGGTTTGGCGGGAGATGATCAGATCGCGCAGAAAGGGTGCAGGGGAAAAGCTTGGAGGTGCGGTAACAGAGCGCACCTCCGAGACACGCGGTAATGCGTGACTTTAGCCCTGGCCGGGCACGCTTTCGCTCTCGCGCGGTTGGCCCAGGCGCGCGCGTTCTTCGTCCACTAACTCCGGTTCCAGCTTGACGAACAGCGGTTCCGGCGCGCGGAGCGCCTGCCCCACCGGGAGATCGCCCGGTTCCCACCGGCCCACCACCCCCGCGCCCGCCTCGTAGATCAGCGCCTCGTGGCCCCGCTCGGACTCCTGGTAGCTCTCGATGCGCTGCTCGCCGAACAGCGTTCCGTCGTAGCCCAGGAACTCATGCACCTGCTGTGAGGTGAACGGCAGGAACGGCGCGAGCAGCGTTTTGAGGTGGTCGATGCAGCGCAGCGCGGTGTAGATCGTGGTCGCGGCTTGCTGTTTGTCTTCCTTGACTACCTTGAACCAGGGCGCGCGGTCGAGATAGCCGTTCACCGCGCGCGCCAGCGCGATTCCTTCGGTGAGCGCGTCGCGCAGCTTGACCGCCGCCAGCAGATCGCCAATCGTCTCAAACCCGGCTTCGACCTGTGCGATGATCTCGCGGTCCATCTCGCGCAGGTCGCCGGGGCCAGGTACTACGCCGTCAAAGTGCTTGTGCGCGAACTTCAGCACGCGGTTGACCAGGTTGCCCCACGCGGCAAGCAGTTCGGTATTGTTGCGATTGACGAAACCATCCCACGACCAATCCGAGTCGCGGGTTTCAGGAAAGGTCATGGCGATGTAGTAGCGAATCTGGTCCGCCGGGTAGCGCGCCATGATATCCGGCATCCAGATCGCCCAGTTGCGGCTTTTGGAGAACTGCCGCCCCTCGATGTTCATGAACTCGTTGGCGGGCACGTCGTAGGGCAGATTCAGCGGCGGATCGTTCTCACCGGCATAGAGTCCGTCGATCCCGGCCAGTTCGGCAGGCCAGATGATCGTATGGAACTCGATATTATCCTTGCCGATGAAGTTGTAAACTTTGGCGTCCGGGTTGTACCACCACTTTTTCCAGGCGTCCGGCTCCCCGATGTTCTTCGCCCACTCGATGCTGGCGGTGAAGTAGCCCATTACGGCCTCGAACCACACGTACATGCGCTTGTCTTCCCAGCCCTCCAGCGGGATTTGAATGCCCCAGGCAATATCGCGCGTGATCGGGCGGCCCTTGAGTTCGTCTACCTTGTTCTGCGAGACGCGCAAAACCTGCGTGCGCCACTGCTCAGCTTTGCGCGGGCCGGCGAGGTACTCGTGCAGCGTGTCGCGGAACGCGGCCAGATCGAGGAAGTAATGCTCGGTTTCGCGCACGACCGGCGTCGAACCGTCGGTTTTGCTGCGTGGGTTGATCAGGTCCACCGCGTCCAGCAGGCTGCCGCATTCGTCGCACTGGTCGCCGCGCGCGTTGGTGTAACCGCATACCGGGCAGGTTCCCTCGACGTAGCGATCCGGCAGGAAGCGTTTTTCGGTTTCGCTGTAGAGCAGGCGCTGCTGCTCTTTGTACAGGTAGCCGCGCTCCAACAGCTTGAGGAAAATATCCTGCGCGATGCGGTGGTGGTTTTCGGTGTCGGTGTGTGTGAACAGGTCGTAGCTGATGCCGATATCGCGCTGAGTCTCCAGAAAGCGGCGGTGATAGTGCTCGAAGACCGCGCGCGGTGTCGTGCCGAGTTTGTCGGCTTCAACGGTGATCGGCGTGCCGTGCGAATCCGACCCGCTGACCATCAGAACGTGGTTGCCCTTCAGCCGGTGAAAGCGCGCGAACACGTCAGCAGGCAGGTATGCGCCCGCGAGGTGGCCCGCGTGCATATCGCCGTTGGCGTAAGGCCACGCGACAGAAACGTGAATGTATTCAGGCATGTTGTCCCTTTCCATGAGTTGTGCAGGGTCTATTGACCGCCGGACATTGTAGCTTAAAAGTTGTCAGTTTTCAGTCTGCTGTCACCGCAAACAAAAAACCGCCGAGTTGCTCGACGGTTTGCTTGCCGTAATCGGGTGGCGAATGCGCGCTAGGCAGCACCCAACGCCATCGCCGGAACATCCGACCACGGCAAGCGGCACATGCGCATCATACCGCCCCAGGCGGCTTGTGAAAGCAGGTAAGCGTTCATGCTGTTAACTATACGGGTTTTGGGTGGGGGAGTCAACTGAAAAGCGAAAGAAAAACACTCGCTTTCCAGGACGTTACCAGAAACCCTTTTAAGCATGGGGGTAATTGTTTTTATGGCGCAGACTTAGAGGCCATTTCCAGGCAGGTCAAACCCTTGACCGGCAGCACGGAAAATGTAGCATTTGTGTAGACATACTCGCTCTCAATCTCCCACTCGTTGAACACAACCGCGTAATCCAGCGCATAGTACGCCGCCAGATTACAGAGACGTTCGTGTGTCATCGGTTGGAAGGCGAAATCGTCCTCCACAAAGCCCATTTTGTACATACGGTCGCGCCACTCAATCGCCCAACCGTTGTGGAAAATACCGACGGTGCCATCTTTCCAGTTGCCGAGATGGGATCGTTTCGCCATCACGCGGAAGCCATCGAGCGTCGGCGGAGTGTAGAAGTAGGCATCCTGCACGGTATTTTCTTCGATCCATACCAGCGCGTCTTCCCAGTCTTGTGTGATTTTGACCTGTTCATCCGGCACATTGCTGTCGATAAACGCCGGCATGGTGAAGAATACTACCGTAACACCAAACCACGCGAGCAGTGGGCGCGTTTGTGCGTGGGTAAGCTGGCTGGCGCGTTCACGCAGCCAGCGGCGCGCGCTCCATAACATCCCCGCTACGGCCAGCCCGACCACGATCCCGACCAACAGCGGATACTGGTCATGCCACACCGTATCAAGGTCAATGCGCAGCGGGTAGGGCGTAGGCTGTGAGGGAGGGCTTAGCTCGATCACCCAGCGCGGCACAGCAAACAGCGCGATGAGCATGAACGCGAATGCTACCTGTCGCCGGTCGCCGGAGGTAAGCTGGCTGTAAATCATGTTGGCAAAGTACAGCAGCACCACGAGATTGATCAGCCACGTGCTGCGGATCAGTTGCAGTTCGATCACGAATTCCAGTGGAACGATCTCTGCGAAAATTGCCCCGATCAGGCTCAGCGAACCGATGCCCAACACCATCGCAATAACTTCACGGTGTTCGCGCGGTTTGCCATAACGGAACGAGAACACCCAGAAAGCCAGCACCGCGAAGAACCCGACCCATAACCAGGGTGACATCTCCGACGGAAACACCGCATACCACAGGCGCAGTTGGATGATGTCCACAAATTCATCGAGCGAAGCTTCAGTCAGCGGCAGTGAGAAACGCCAGATCAGGATCGGCAGCGCCATCACGCCGGTCATCAATGGCAGCCACAACATTTTCAGCGACCAGCGGCGCGGCTGGCTCATCAGCGCGAACATGCACATTGAGGCGACGAAAACGCCGGTCATGGCGTTGATATTGGTCGCCAGCCCGATCAAGACCCCGACCCAGAAATAACGCCGCCAGAAAAACAACACCAGCGCCCACAGTAAAATGGCGATGGAGAACGTGGTATGTGTGACGAATGGCGAGTGTACAAAATCGCCCCCCGGATTTGGGAAATAAGCCATCCACATGACCGCCGCCACCAGCCCAACTTCGCGGCGTCCAAAGAGCGTGCTCGCCAGGGCATAGATAGCCGTCACGGTGCTGGCAATCGCCAGCACATACAGGCCCGCCATCAACATTTCCAGGGGAATCGCGCGGGACAGAAACCCCAGTACCGGGTAAAAGAGCGTGACATAGGTATCACGTGCGTCCAATAGAAAATCGGACGAAAACAGCGACGCATCGGCATAGGAATAGATGATTGGGAGTTGGATTGATTGATCGTGAAAATTGTTCAGGCGACCATAAGAATATCCCTGAACGCCGACAATGATCACGAGTATGTTCAGCGCTAGAAACACCGCGATCCACTGGCGATGTCCTTGCAGGTGTTTCCTCAAAGAGTAGACCACAATAATGCCGTCCTTCTCCGATAAGATCGATGGTGCGTTGGCTTAGATGGACATTGTATATTGTCAGGTTACGCAGTTCGCGCGAGATGACATTGGCTCCGTGAGGAACAAGCCTGGTTCTCG
>CAZMNL010000110.1:7904-8293 GCA_964567525.1 uncultured Anaerolineaceae bacterium | reverse complement strand
ATCTCAATCCGAGCGTCAACCTGCAATGCCGCGAACTGCCCGGCCCTGATAAACGCTCGCTGGGCCTGATCCCCGGCGGCACGACGCTGACCGTCATCGGGCGCACGGGTACGCCGCTGGTCCCGGAAACGGGCAACGTAACGCCCGAACCGACTCCCGAAGTCGAGGAAATTCAAGACCTGTGGCTTTCCGTGCAGTGGGATACCCCCAACGGTGGCTACCTGCGCTGCTGGGTGAACGCGGAGTTCCTGCGCGTTGAATACCGGGGCCGCCTGCTGGACACGGTTGAAGAACTGTGGGAACTGCCCGAAGAGCCGTTCAACCGGCCCGGCGAGAACGTCGGCGCAGATGTGACCCCGCCCACCCCGCTGTTTGACGCGGTGATCGCC
>CAZMNL010000110.1:7043-7894 GCA_964567525.1 uncultured Anaerolineaceae bacterium | reverse complement strand
TAAGCATGGTGTATGGTTGAACCGATGGGGCTCCTTGACGACATCATCGACGCGGTGATCGCCACCGTCGATCTGGAACCGGGTGTCAGCCTGCAACTCCGCCGCTACCCCAACTCCGACGCGGAATCGCTGGAACTCGTGCCCGCGCTGGCCCAGCTTGAAGTGCTGGGTTACGCCGATGTGCCGAGTCAGGGGTTAGTCGGTCAGCCGTCTGATCCAAGCTGGTTATATGTACGCTACCGCACGGAAAACGGCGGCGCGACAGTCGGCTGGGTGTCGGGGCAATACGTGAGTCTCACGCGCCTGGATCGCCCGGTCGAACTCGAAGAAGTCCCCATCGTGGACGCGACCGAAACCGGTTACTACGAGGCCCCCGGCGTATCGCAAATTCCGTTTGAGCAGCAGAAGGTGATCGGCACGGTGGACCTGAACCCCGGTGCAAACCTGAATCTGCGCGACCGTCCCGACTCGCAGGCGCGCGTCGTGATCGGCATCCCCAGCGGCGACAGCATGGAACTGCTGGGCCGTAACGAAGATGGCACCTGGGCACGCGCACGCTACACGGCGGCAACCGGCGATATCGAAGGCTGGGTCGCGGTGCAGTACCTGATCGTCACGCGGGCCGGACAACCCTACGACGTGCTGGAACTGCCCGACCTGACCAACGCAGGCTAACCGGGCCACACCACCCCGACGACCGAATCACAAAGCCCCCTCAGCACGAGGGGGCTTTTCTACTGCAAGGGAGGGTTAATAAAACAGCCCCCTTAATCCCCCGACTCCGGCCTGAGCAGCGCGGTCTGCGCGCTCTCGACGGCTTCGCGCAGGTTGTTACCGAACGGCGGCAGGAT
>CAZMNL010000110.1:6283-7033 GCA_964567525.1 uncultured Anaerolineaceae bacterium | reverse complement strand
GACTTCGGTCACCAGGCCGCTGAGGTACTTCTGCGGCGTTACGTCAAACGCGGGATTGCGCGCGTTGTAGTTCTCCGGCACGATCTCGCAGCCGTAGGGCGCGCGCACCTCGTCCGCGTCGCGTTCCTCAATCGGGATCGCGTCACCGTTGGGCACGTGCAGGTCAACGGTGGAGGTCGGAAACACGCTGTAGCACGGGATGCGGTTCTCGCGCGCCAGTACCGCGATCTGGTACGAGCCAATCTTGTTCACTACGTCGCCGTTCGCCGCCACGCGATCCGCGCCGAACAGCACCAGGTTAACCTGCCCCCGCCGCATGAAGTAACCCGCCGCCGTATCGGGAATGATATCGTAGGGGATGCCCAACTGCTCGCATTCCCACGCGCTCAGGCGCGAGCCTTGCAGCCGGGGCCGGGTTTCGTCCAGCAGCACATGAATCTTTTTGCCCTGCTCGTGCGCCATGCGGATCACGCCCAGCGCCGTACCGTAATCGACGGTCGCCAGCATCCCGGTATTGCAATGATGCAGGATCGTGTCTCCGTCCTTGATCAGCGCCGCGCCGCGTGTCGCCAGCGCCTTGTTGATCTCGACATCCGCATCGGCGAGCCGCTGCGCTTCGGCCACCAGCGCCACGCGGATATCGTCCGAGTTGTCGTGAATCTCGTCGTTGGCAACGCGCATCATGTGATCAACCGCCCACGCCAGGTTAACCGCCGTCGGGCGTGCCTTCTTCAGAATCACCGCCGCCAC
>CAZMNL010000110.1:0-6273 GCA_964567525.1 uncultured Anaerolineaceae bacterium | reverse complement strand
ACCTGCAAGAAGTCCAGCAAGTTGCCGACATACTTCGCGCCGGACTGGTGCGCCGCCAGCGCCATCCCAAACGCCGCCGCCGCGCCAATCGCGGGCGCGCCGCGCACGACCATTTCAGTGATCGCCTGCGCGACTTCGCGGTAGTCGTCGTACTCCGCGTATTGCAGCGACCAGGGAATATACCGCTGGTCCACCATCTTTACGCGATTGTTCTCGGTCCATTCAACGGTACGCATAACCCTCTACATCCCTCGCCATCGTTACTCTCTCTCTCTCTTCACGCACACATGCAGAGTCTAGCGGGGCAGCAGTTCGGCGTCAAGCGCCGCCGCGTACAGATCGCGTTTGAGGCACGTTATTGTGTACGGCTGCCGGATGGCGCATCAACGCCCTTTGCTCTTGCGGCGTTTGCGGCCTTCTTCCGCTTTGCGCAGAATTTCGGCGATATCATCCTGCGGCGGCTCCGGCGGCGTGATGGGCCGCTGCGGGGTCTGGCCCGGCCCGATGGCGGCAGCGGGCGCGCCCGGCTCGGCAGCGGACGGCGGCGGGGCATCCGCGCCGTGCATCTTGAGCGTTTTACCGAGCGCGGCGGCGCGGCGCTCCATTTCGGCGCGCAGCGTGCCGTCGTGCTCCATCGCCCAATAGATCGCGCTCCAATACAGGATTTTGCCGTACCGCTGGGCCGCCTGCCGCACCTTGGGCGACTCGTCGGTCAGGAAGGCCACCGCCATAAACGGCAGCGCGCGCGGGTTGTTTAACTGCTGCAATTCGATGATCGCCGCCTCGCGCTGTTCCGGCTTGAGCGCGGTCTGCATCCGTTTGAGCCACACGTCAATCGGCGCGCTTGAAGGCGCGGTCGCCGGGGTGCGCTTAACCACCAGGTTCGGGCCGCCCAGGTTCGACCCGGCCCCGTCCGCGCCGGGCTGTATCGCGTTAAACGCCATGCCCACCGGGTTAAACCCTGCCGCCGCGCCGCCCAGCCCCGCCGCCAGCGCGAACCCCAGTTTCTTACGGCCCGCGCGCGTCTGCATATCGCGCAGATCGGTGCTGAACTGGTCCTGCATCCGGCGCATGATTTCTTCTTCGTTGATGTCCGGCGCGGTTTCGATCTCGTGATCCACGCGGAAGTAACGGAACAACTCGTCCAGCGTGGTATACCCGGCCTGCTGCGCCTGGTAAAGCCGCTTCCCGGCCCAGGTGATCGCCTCGCGCACCTGCGGATCGTCTTCCTGCGGGTAACGTGCGCGCAGAGGCGGCAGCGCGCGCGTCTCGTCGAGCATCCCCAGCACCCGCACCACGTCCAGCCGCACGGCAGGCTGCGGGTTGTTCAAACCACTGAGCAGCGTTTCCAATCGCATGATTAAGACCTCGAATCACTTGTGTTATCAGCGTTGCCGCGTCCCCACGCGCACACTGTACAACCGATTTTGATAGAACGTCGAAGACTCTACCTGCATCATACCTACTGTAGCACGCGCCGCCCACCCCAATAAACGGGAGGTTCGTCCTGCTGCGCGGCAGTGGAGGTAATATGCTCTCTATTATAACCGCAGTATGCACCGCGCGAAAGTGTGCGCCGGGCGGGGAAGGGCAATCGCTTCAAAATGTTTTGTGTGCAGGTAAAACGGCCTCACCCCCCTCCCCGGCCAAGCTAGAGAGGGGGGAAGACGCCGCGAACCGCCACCAGAAAGCCCCCTTTCTCCATCTTGGATGGGGAAAGGGGCAACGGGACCGTAGGTCACGCGGGATAGGGGCCGATGGGCAAACCCTATCGTAACCGGACTATTTTGTTAAACGGCATGAAAGCGCCCCCTGCAAAAACCGCAGGGTTATTTCCGCCAACGTGTACTAGCTGTTCACGTTCTCACGACGCCGCAAGCCGGAAACAACACCCCCATGCAGTGCCGTATGGGGGTGTTAATGCACGCACAAGGCGTTTCTATGATCGCTAGCTGCCGATCTGCAAAATAACTTCCAATTCCACGAAGGTACGGATCATGAAGTCCGGCAAAACGCCCGGCGACGGCAGCCCGTCGTACAGGCAGGTGTGGACGCGCGCCGCGCGCCCGGCCTGGATATCCAGGTCGCGGTCGCCCACCACCAGCACGCTGTCACGCGGCAGGCTGTGGCGCTCGATCAGTGCGTTGAAACTCGCGGGGTCCGGCTTGCGCGGGAAGCCGTCATCGGAGGTGATCACATCGGTAAACAACCCATCCACGCGATACCATGTGAGCATCGCGGACAGCGATTCCGTGTCGCGGTGCGTGACGAGGTAGTTACGCCCGCCCGCCGCCAGAATGCGTTCGAGGATTTGAATCGCGCCGGGAAATGGGCGATTCTCGCGCACGTTAGCCTGTGAATGATAGCTGTCGATGCGCGCCTGAAAGACATCCTGCTGCAAGTCGTGCGCGGATACCAGCGCCGTGATCGTGTGCGCCAGTGTGCCGCGCAGCATTTGCCGGATGGTAGCGCGCGGCAGCGTCACGTTGAAATCGCCGAGCGCGCGTTCAATGGCGCTTACCAGCGGCGGGTACGTGTCGAACAACGTCCCGTCAAAGTCCCAGATCAAGCTCGTAAAACGCATGGCCCCTCCTATGCAGCAGCATCTTGAATATACACGTTGTTTCGATTGTTTAGCAAGTCTATTTTTATGCTTCAGACACGTTTTAGGGAGATTTTCACGTCTGCGTTAACACTTCGTACCCGTTCCGATAGAATCCGGTATCATCTGCGGGAGAGCCTGCATGAACATCGACAAACGCTTGATGCGCACGCTCGACCCGGTGCGCGCGGGCGCTGGGGCTGGCGATTGGCTGGGGACTGCTGGCCGGGCTGCGGCTGCTATGGCTGATCCAGGAAATAAATCACCCAAATGCGTTGGCCTTTGCTCCCCTTCCCTGAGGGAAGGGGTTGTGGGGGATGGGGTAATTATTTTCTTGGCGTAGCCTATACGCGCGCCTGCCGTTCGATGAGGCGTTCTTTATCCTGATTCTCGCGCCGGAATACTACCTGCTGCTGCGCTTCTGGGACGGCTACGACGGCGCGATCACGGTCGGCGGGCAGGATCACCGCGTCCTACCGGAAGACGACGCCCGCGCGCTGTTCAGCGTCGTCAGCCAGCATACGCACCTGTTCAACGGCACGATCCGCGATAACCTGCGGCTCGCCGCGCCGGACGCCAGCGAAGATGACCTGGCGCGCGCATATACGGCGGCGCAGCTTCACCCGCTGATCGCGTCCCTGCCGGACGGCTGCGCCACCGAGATCGGCGAACAGGGGATGCTGCTCAGCGGCGGGGAACGCCAGCGGCTCGCCATCGCGCGCGCGATCCTCAAAGACGCGCCCTTCCTGCTGCTGGACGAACCGACCGCCAATCTCGACACCGTCACCGAGCGCGCGATCCTGGAGACGATCTTCACCGCGCTGGCCGACCGTACCACGCTGATGATCACGCACCGCCTGACCGGGCTGGCGCGCGCCGACGCGATCCTGGTGCTGCACGCCGGGCGCATCATCGAGCGCGGCACGCACGCCGATCTGCTGCAACTTCCCGGCGGGCATTACCGCCGTCTGTGGGTGCAGCAGCATAATGCTTTTACAACTCTAAGCAAACTTTGATCGCATTTTTATGGAAAAGTCGATCCTTTATCCCGATAATGAAGACACTTATCGCTGTCTTTATCCAACACATTTCACCCTACATAAAACACCGAGGGACCAATGCACTACACCATCTGCTGGGACAACGACGAACGCACCATTCTGCACGGCCACCTGGAACCTGGCTGGGACTGGAATACTTTTTTCGACGTAATCGCCGACTGCTACATGATGATCCGCACCGTGCGCCACACGGTCGATATCGTGATCACCGGCCTGGACGACGCGCAGCCATCGGGCAGCATCCTGCAGCACCTGCACTCGATTCGCGGCAACAAACCGTACAACGTCGGGAAACTGGTCCTGGTCCGGCCCGGTAAGATCATGCAGGCGATCCATGACTTCTACAACCTGATCAGCCAGACTCAGCTCCCCATGCTGCTCGCCGACACGCTGGACGAGGCGCGCGATATCCTGGCGAAAGCGCGTGTACACACCCACTAACACAACGCTGATGCCGCGCCGATAGATTTCCTGCGCGGCGTTTACGATGATAAGCGAACCTGAACACGATCCGCAGAAATCCAAACCGGCCACGAAGCAAGACAAGCGCGAATAACACCGCATTCCCACCGCACGCCTGACACCTCCGCCCCCCTACCTTGCCGCACCCCGCGAACATGCTATAATGTCCGCCGCCGGGGTGCGGTGCTGTCCCGCCCCCGCAGCCGTGTATAGAGCAGCACGCCACAGGATCGGAGCGAGTCATGCGAGTTCTCATTACCGGCGCTGGCGGCTTTGCCGGCGGACACCTGATCGACTACCTGCTGACCCAACCCGACCTGACGCTGTTCGGGTCCGTTTTCAAACACCCGGACGACCTGCCACACCTGCGCGGTAAAACGATCACGCTAAGACAGGTCGATATGCGCGACGCGGACGCCGTTTTCGCGCTGGTCGAAGCCGCCCAACCGGACGCCGTGATCCACCTGGCCGCGCTCGCCAGTGTGCCTGCCGCCTTCCAGAATCCCTGGCTCACGCTGGAAAACAACATCAGCGCGCAGGTTCACCTGCTGGAAGCGATCCGCAAGCTGGCCCTGACCCCGCGTATCCTGATCGTCAGTTCGGCGGAGATTTACGGCGCGGCGGGCGGCACAACCGCCCCCCTGGACGAATCGACCGCCTTCGAACCCGGCAACCCCTACAGCGTGAGCAAGGTCGCGCAGGATATGCTCGGCTTGCAGTACCACCTCACCTACAAACTGCCCGTGATCCGCGCGCGGCCCTTCAACCACATGGGACCGCAGCAGGGCGGCGGTTTCGTGGCGGCGGACTTCGCCAGCCAGATCGCGGCGATTGAGGCCGGGCTGCACGAGCCGGTGATGTACGTCGGCAACCTGGCCGCCGAGCGCGACTTCACCGACGTGCGCGACGTGGTGCGCGCCTACTGGCTGATGATCACGCAGGGCGAACCGGGCGCGGCTTATAACGTGTGCAGCGGCGAGGGCTACAGCATCCAATACCTGCTCGATACGCTGCTGAACTACAGCACCGCTGAGATCGACGTGCGGCAGGACCCGGCCCGGATGCGCCCCTCCGACGTGCCGCGCCGCGTCGGGGACACCTCCAAACTGCATATACGCACCGGCTGGGAACCGGTGATCCCGTTTGAAACGAGCTTACTCGATATACTCAACGACTGGCGGCACAAGTTGGGCTTGAAGCCCGGCCCCGGTCATTCGGCAGGAGAAAAAACACCATGAGCAAACGCGCACTGATTACCGGTATCACCGGGCAGGATGGATCGTACCTGGCGGAGTTCCTGCTCGAAAACGGTTACGAAGTCTTCGGGCTGGTGCGGCGCACCAGTACGGTCAACTTCAGCCGCATTGAGCACATCCAGGACCGGCTGACGCTGATCCCCGGCGATATGCTCGACCAGACCTCGCTGCAATCCGCGCTGCAACAGTGCGCGCCGCAGGAAGTCTACAACCTCGCCGCGCAGAGCTTCGTCCAGACCTCGTGGGGCCAGCCGGTCTTCACGGGGGATGTGACCGCGCTGGGCGTCACGCGCCTGCTGGACGCGATCCGCTATGTGAACCCGGAGATTCGCTTTTACCAGGCATCCAGCAGCGAGATGTTCGGCAAGGTGCGCGAAGTCCCGCAGACGGAGACTACGCCCTTCTACCCGCGCAGCCCCTACGGGGTGGCGAAAGTCTACGGACACTGGATCACGATCAACTACCGCGAGAGCTACGGGATGCACGCCAACAGCGGGATTCTGTTCAACCACGAGAGTCCCCGGCGCGGCCTGGAATTTGTCACGCGCAAAGTCACCCACAACGTCGCCAAGATCAAGCTCGGCATGGCCGACGAACTACGCCTGGGCAATCTGGACTCGCGCCGCGACTGGGGCTTCGCGGGCGACTATGTGCGCGCCATGTGGCTGATGTTGCAGCAGGACGAACCCGGCGATTACGTCGTCTCCACCGGCGAGACGCACGCGGTCGAGGAACTGGTCACGGTGGCGTTTGAATACGCCGGGCTGGACTGGCACGATTTCGTCGTGCAGGACCCGCGCTTCATGCGCCCCGCCGAGGTGGACCTGCTGGTCGGTGATTCGTCCAAGGCGGGCCGCAAGCTCGGCTGGGAGCCGAAAGTCACCTTCGAGGA
>CAZMNL010000109.1:0-8296 GCA_964567525.1 uncultured Anaerolineaceae bacterium | reverse complement strand
CCGCGAGCAGGTCGCGGACGTCGAACTCCACGTCCTCCCACAGCTCGCGGGCCCGGGTGATCTCGGCAGGCTTTGGGTTCTCCGCTCCGAGCACGTCGGACGAGGGCGAGGCCCACGGAAGCGGCGATTGCAGGTCCGCGCCCAGTGGCAGCACCGTCTGCGCGGCGAGATCGGCGGGCGGGTTGCCTGCTAGCACCCAGTTAGCAGCGTCGCCGTAAGTCTGCCCGGCGCTGCGCTCGCTGGCGACCAGTTCGGCGACCCGGAACCAGGGATGCCCTTGAAGCAGTTGGATAAAGCGCTGCCCGACGGCCCCGGTCGCGCCCAGAATGGCGACGTTAACCGGCTGCTGTGGCTGGTTGATAGGTGTCATAGTTGTTTTTCTCCGTTCGTTCGATCTGCTGCGCATGATGCGCCCGGTTGATTAATTTAACCAATTTCTTCAAAATGTATTGACAAATATTTTGGCCCGTGATAATCTCTAGCACAGTTAACAAGCGAATAGCAGCAATACCCGCTTATCCAGAGAGGTGGAGGGACCGGCCCGATGAAACCTCGGCAACCACTGTGCGCAAAACGCGCGGTACAGGTGCCAATTCCGGCAGAGAAAGATTCTGGAAGATGAGAGGGAATTTGTAAGCCATTGATGGTCATGCAAATCCTTCTCACGTGAGAAGGATTTTTTTGTTCTCAAGGGCAAAATCCAACTCACAAGCGAAGGGTTTAGCCTGCTGCGCCTCATCGTCTTTTTCAGCGTAGGAGCACACACAGCATGACGAACAATGGCAAACTCGGACACAAATTCGCATTCAACACGTTGGCGCTGCACGCCGGGTACGATCCCGATCCGACGACCGGCGCGCGCGCCGTCCCCCTGTACCAGACGACCTCGTATGCCTTCCGCGATACGGATCACGCGGCGGCGTTGTTCGCACTGCAAGAACCGGGCAACATCTACACCCGCATCATGAACCCCACCAACGGTGCATTTGAGGAACGGCTCACGGCGCTGGAAGGCGGCATCGGCGCGCTGGTGACGGCTTCGGGCCAGGCGGCGGAAACGCTGGCGATCCTGACGCTGTGCAACACCGGCGACGAGATCATCTCGACCAGCGCCCTGTACGGCGGCACATACACGCTGTTCTCGCAGAGTCTCAAGCGCCTGGGCATCACAGTACACTTTGTGGACGACAACAACCCGGAAACCTTCGCCAGCCTGATTAACGAACGCACTCGGTTGATTTACCTGGAAACCATCGGCAATCCCAAGCTGCAAATCCCGGACTTTGAAGGTATCGCGCAGGTCGCGCACGCGCACGGCGTCCCGGTGGTGTGCGATAACACCTTCGCCACGCCGTACCTGTGCCGCCCGTTCGATCATGGCGTCGATATCGTGGTGCATTCCACGACCAAGTGGATTGGCGGGCACGGGTTGAGCATCGGCGGCGTAATCGTAGACAGCGGGCGCTTCGACTGGAAAACCAGCGGACGCCACTCCGGACTGGTCGAACCCGAACCGGCGTATCACGGCGCGGTGCTGGCGGATGTGCTGGGGGAGGCGGCGTTTATTGGCCGTGCGCGCGTGGTTGGCCTGCGGGACTTCGGCGCGGCGCAGTCGCCGTTTAACAGTTTCCTGAACATCATCGGCATTGAAACGCTCGCGCTGCGCGTGCAGCGCCACGCCGACAATACGCTGGCGGTCGCCAAGTTCCTGCAAGATCACGCAGATGTAGCCTGGGTCAACTACCCCGGCCTGCCGGAGCACGAAAGCTACGAGCGCGGCCAGCGTTATCTGCCGAAAGGGCAGGGGGCGGTGCTGGGCTTCGGCATCAAGGGCGGCAAGGAAGCGGGCCGCGCGTTTATCGACAACCTCAAGCTGTTCTCGCACCTGGCGAACGTGGGCGACGCGCGCTCGCTGGCGATTCACCCGGCCAGCACCACGCACCAGCAGCTTAACGCGGAAGAACAGGCCGCGTCCGGCGTCACCGACGACTACATCCGGCTGGCAATTGGCATTGAGGATATCGACGATATTCTGTGGGACCTCGACCAGGCGCTTACCGTCGCAAAGGGCGTCACGCAGCACAACGCTGCCAAAGTGTAACGCTGAGGAGCGCCGCCTATGTTGCAGGTACAGACCACCCAGCCGCGTGTGGCTGTCCAACACACGCCCCGCCGGTCGCGCCCTCAGCGGCGCGACTCGGTGGGCATCGTCGCGCGCCAGTACGCGCACTTCGACACCCCGCTGCGCCTGCGCAGCGGGGGCGTGCTGTCTTCCTTCACCCTCGCATACGAAACCTATGGCACGCTCAACGCCGACCATTCCAACGCGATCCTGATCTGTCACGCGCTCTCCGGTGATGCACACGTCGCCGGATATCACACTGACGATCCCGACGAACGGCCCGGTTGGTGGGATGACGCGGTTGGCCCCGGCAAGCTGTTCGACACCGACCACTACTTCGTGATCTGCTCGAATGTGATTGGCGGCTGCCAGGGCAGCACCGGCCCGTCGAGTCCCGCGCCCGATGGCGCACCCTACGCGCTGCGTTTTCCAATGGTGACGGTTGCCGACATGGTTCAGGCGCAGCGGCACCTGATCGACCGGCTGGGAATCACGCGATTGTATGCGACGGCAGGCGGCAGTATGGGCGGAATGCAGGCGTTGCAGTGGGCGGTAGACTTCCCGGAGCGCGTGGCGCACGTGTTGTTTCTCGCCAGCACGCCGCGCACCACCGCCCAACAGATCGCGTTTAACGAGTCCGGGCGGCAGGCCATCTACGCCGATCCGAACTGGAACAACGGCAGCTACTACGGAGGTCCCGCGCCGCACGGCGGGCTGGCGGTGGCGCGAATGCTGGCGCATATCACGTATATGAGCGAAACCTCGTTGGAGCGCAAGTTCGGGCGCGACCTGCAAGCGTCGGATGAGATTCCGTACACGTTCCACCAATCCGAATTCACCGTTGAGAGTTATCTCTCGTATCAAGGGCAAAAATTCGTACAGCGTTTTGATGCCAACAGCTATCTTTATATCACCAAAGCGATTGATTATTTTGATATCGGTGCGGACTACGGTTCGCTGCAAGCAGCAGTCGCCCGCACGGGGGCGCAGTTCCTGGTCGTGACGTTTTCCAGCGACTGGCTGTATACTGCGTGGCAGGGTCAGGAGCTTGTGCAGGCGCTCGAAGCGGTCGGTCGCCCGGTGGAATACCAGCACATTGATGCGCCTTTCGGTCACGATTCGTTCCTCGTCGAAGTAGATCGGATGCGGGACGTGGTCGGCGGCTATCTGAGCCGGTACAGGAGCATACGCCAACCGGCCCCGCAAAAATAGACGTTTAACCCGAACATCCAGGGGAGCGCGAAACCAACGCTCCCCTTTGTTTTGCCCGCTGGCTTAATGCCGCGCATTGCCGTTGAGCACCACCAGCTTGTGAATCGCGCGGACGGCGATTTCGGTACTGGACGCGTGGACGACCATCGAGACGCTGTAATTGCTCGCACCCTGGGCAATCGCCAGGATGTTGACATCGGCTTCGCCCAGTGCGCCGAACACGCGCGCCGCGACTCCCGACTGCGTGAGCATCCCCGCGCCGACGACGGTCAGAATCTCAATATCATCGTTGGCGAACACACGCTCGATATCCTGCCGTCCGAACTCGATCTCGAATTCCTCAGCGATGGCGCGCAGGACCTTGTTACTGGTGTGTTCCGGCACGACGAAACAGATACTCTGCTCGCTGGAGGACTGCGAGATCATCAGCACGTTAGCGCGATTGCGCGCCACCGCCGCGAAAGTACGAGCCGCGATACCCGGCACGCCGATCATGCCGCGCCCGGCGACGGTGATCAGGCTCACATCGCGGACGGTCGTGACTGCTTTGACCGTGCCGGGCGCGGTTTCCTCGCGGTTGAGGATCAGCGTGCCTTCGTGCGCGGGATTGAACGTGTTCTTGACACGCACCGGGATGTCGCGCTCCATGAGTGGCTGCACCGTCTTGGAGTGCAGCACCTTCGCGCCGAAGTACGCCATCTCGCCGACTTCGCCGTAAGAGAGCACCGGGATCACGCGCGCGTCCGGGACCATGCGCGGGTCAGCGGTCATCACGCCGTCCACGTCGGTCCAGATCCACACTTCGTCGCTGTCTACATACGCGCCCAGCAGCGCGGCGGTGTAGTCGCTGCCGCTGCGACCCAGAGTCGTGATCACGCCGTCCTGCGTCGCGCCGATGAAGCCGGTCACGACCGGGACCAGGCCTTCGCCCAACATCGGCAGCAGGTCATGCCGGACGGTGGACTCGGTTTCGCCGAACAGCACCCCGGCATTACCGAACTGGTCATCGGTCACGATCAGGCGGCTGGCGGTGACGGTATGGCTGGGGACGCCGCGCTGCCGCAGCAGCGCCGACACAATCGGCACGCTCATGCGCTCGCCCAGCGACATGACCTTGTCCATCGCTTTGGGCGACGCCTCGCGCAGCACCGAAATGCCATAACACAGCGTTTCGAACTCGTCGATCAGCGCTTCAACCTCGTCGTGAATGGCGATACGCTCCACATCACCGGTCAGCAGGTTACGGA
The DNA here is from genome assembly GCA_964567525.1 of uncultured Anaerolineaceae bacterium. GTDB lineage: Bacteria > Chloroflexota > Anaerolineae > Aggregatilineales > Aggregatilineaceae > CAYRNY01. The sequence continues at coordinate 3,715 of CAZMNL010000109.1, read as the reverse complement.
TCGTGGTGCGATGCGTGAGCCGCAGCTCATGCGCCAGCACGCGATACCGCACGGCATCCCCCTCGGCGGCGGTCTGCGCGCCTTCGATCAGCATATTGGTCACGCCGCCCATCGCGGAACACACCACCAGCACGCGCGCGTGCTCGCTTTTCGCCTGCCGGATAAGATCAACAGCCTGTGAGATCGCTTCGGCGCTGCCCACCGAAGTCCCACCGAATTTCATCGTAAGGGTATTCATGCCGCGCGTCTCTCCTATGCACCTGGACCAGCCAAAGCCAAAATAAAAAAGCGTAGAGCCGGTCTGCTCCACGCTTTAGGGTATCCTGGGTTGGTGTTACGCGTTACCCGTTGCCCGCACCTGAAGCAGCCCGCAATGCCCGCCCGGTCATCATACCGGTGGTGGTCATCGTAGTCGTCATCGTGCGGGTGATCGCTGCGTGCATCAGGTCTTCCTGACGGGTAAACGCTAACCTGTGCATGAGCGTAGCACGTCTACCCGGATGAGTCAACAGATTTCAGGCCGAATTGTACAGTTTGCCAGCCCGCTGCATCCGCGCGGCGCTGTCATCCAGCCCACCGGGACGGCTGCGCGCCAGCCATACTTCGCGGTATTCAGACTCGATAGCGGCGAGATCGTCGCGCATATCGCCGGGCGCGATCTCGCTGCCTTCGAATTGCATCAGCAGGCGTTTGGCACCGTGTGTCAGCATGTGCGCAGCGTTGGCAAATTCACGCTTGATCAGTTCGGCATCCGGCACAACCATATTCGCCCGGTCGAGCGCGCCCATGATGCGTTCGATCTCGCGGGTCGTCGTGTTCAGCTTTTCGCGCAAGTCCTCCGGTGCATTGTACTTTTCCAGCGGATAGTGATACGCCCCAAATAGAACGCTGCTGTTGGGTGGCAGCACGCCGGGTATCTGGTACACGTTGCCGAGATCGTAGGCCAGACGCCCCATCACGCCCGCGCGGTCACGGAACGCGAAAGCATCCAGCGCGGCGGGCAGATCAATCTCGCGGTTCGGTTCGTAGGCCCAGCTCAGCGCCGCACCGTAGGCAAAGCCGAGATAACTCACCGGCAGCGGCTGCCAGTGGCCCTCGTCGCCCCAATCGGTATTCAGCACGCCAATTGCGCCGTGCTTGAGTCCATTTTCCACCGCGTTACGGATATTGCCGGTGCAGTTGTCGGTGCGGCCCGCAATCGTGCGCCAGCTTGACGTGCCGGGACAGACGTAGAACGGCACGCCGGAGTCAGCGAACAGTTTGCTCTTTTCAGGGAAGTCGTGGTCGGCCTCGTAGCCCCATTCGAGCGCGATAGTGTCTTTCGGGATTTCCGGCACGAGTTCGGGATACTGGTTGATGATGTCGCCCCAGAACTGCATGGTCAGGCCGCGCGCCGTGACCCGGTCGTAGATTTTGCGCAGGAAGTCCAGGTAGACGCGGCCCTTGCCGTGCTGCGCGACCAGCGCCTTACTTTTACCCAACCCAAGATCGATGGTTTCGTCGCAGCCAACGTTAAACATCCGGCTGGAAAACTGCGGCAGCAGTTCGTCATAGAGTTCGTCGATCAGGTCCAGCGTTTCTGGCACGGCGGGCGACAGGCTGTAAGGCGGGACAACATTCCCCCAGGGCGACAGAAACGGCGCGTCAACTTCCGCCAGCGGCATGTACGCCTCGTGCTCGAACCAGCGGTGCATGTGCGCGAAGCTGTTCTGGTTCGCGACCAGTTCGATGAAACGCGCTCTGCAGTAGGCATCCAGCGCCAGGATTTCCTCGTGCGTCATCGGGGAGGCATTTTCCCACACGGGGCGGTGATTGCGATAGGCGAAAGTGTGCTCGATGTATAGTTGGAACTGGTTAATTTTCCAGCTTGCCAGCAGATCGACCAGCCGGTAAAGCGTCTCCATCGTGGGTACGCGGTCGCGGCTGATGTCGAGCATCACGCCGCGCGCGGCGAAGTCCGGCCAGTCTTCGATGACCAGCGCGGGCAGTGTACCGCCGTGCGTTTGCAGCAGTTGGGCCAGCGTCATCACGCCGTAAAACGCCCCGGCAGCATCCCCTGCAATCACGTCGATGCCGCTGTCGTTGGTCTCCAACCGGTAGCTTTCCGGCAGTTTGACGTGTGGATTGATCCTGATCGCCAGCGCCGCCGGGAAACTGCCGCCCGCAACCGGCCACTGCCGCCCGGCAAACTCCGCCAGCGCGTTCTGGGCTTGCTGTGCAGTAAAGAAAAGATCGGCGGGGTGTTCCACGCTGAGCGCAATCGTTCCGCTTTCCGGCAATGTGACGGTCTGGCCGTGCAGCGTGACGCGCTGCGGGTACGGTAAAAGGTTTAGTTGGTGAGGCATCTCTCTATCCAGTCTGCGAAAAAATCCAATGTTCCCATTATAGCGTAACTCGCCACCATCTAGCGCGCGTGCCGCAAAAAAAAAGACTTGTCAAGCGCCCGCGCCTATGCTATGATTACGCCCATAATGACGTGTGCCTGTAGCTCAGCGGATAGAGCACTTGCCTACGGAGCAAGGGGCCGGGGGTTCGAATCCCTCCAGGCACGCCTAACCGAACCGGAGTTGAACAAAAACCAGCGTCAGCGCTGGTTTTTGTTTTTTCTGCCTTATCCTCGGCTGCCTGTTGGGTTCTGCGGGATAAATCATGCAGATACGCAAACGGGGACAGCAAATCAATCCTGTTAATAGCTCCCTCAACATCAACCACTATTCGTTCGATTATTTCACGCAGCAGTTTTTTCTGCTGCTTACGATCTAACTGTTGATCCATAAAGAGGGTCTCATACCCCGCAGCTTGCTGCGAAACTGTAAAAGGTATTGGATAGATACCCCGTAGCTTGCTACGGGGAGGTTCATTACCGCTAGAAAGCGAAAAGCGATGTTTGGGTCTTGCGGCAGATCGTTTCCACATTGATTGAGCTTATTCGATTGGGGTTATCAACGCATTGCAGGTGAATCGCTCAAACTGGGGTACAGCATCAGTCATGAGACGGTGGGCAGCAGCGTCATGGGATCCCGCCTGCTCCAGGGCGAGAAACGTCATCGAGTTGGCGTCACCTGATGACTGATGACCCACTGCTGGCGCGCGACTTTTTCACCGTCGAAACCTTGTTACTTCAAATGTTGTACGCACTCATCTTTGTCGAGATTGGGACGCGCCGGGTGCATTTCACCGGTTGTACCGCCCATCCGGACAACGCCTGGGTCACCCAACAAGCCCGCCAGGTGATGTGGGCGTTGGAAGACCGCGACCCTGGCATCCGATTTCTGATCCGGGATAATGACACGAAGTTCACAGGCGCTTTCGACACGGTCTTTCGCTCGCAAGGGATTGATGTGATCCCGACACCCTATCGTGCCCCCAATGCGAACGCTTTTGCGGAGCGGTGGATTCGCTCTGTACGTGAGGAGTGCCTGGGTAAGCTGTCGGTTATCAATCAAGCGCAAGGGAACAAATCGGCTATTGCACTAATTTTTTGAGACTACGGATCGTGCGGTAGCAGGACACGGTTCGATATCGTATTCCGCGCACTGCTCGGTGCTGAATGCGACCACATGCCGGTTGGCATAGGTCCACTCAACCAGATCGCCGACTGTCTGCGGTACGATATTCCACAGGCGCGGGATACCGTCCGGGCCGCCGGTCAGCAGGCGCGCGCCATCCGGTGTGACGGCCACCGATTCGGCGGACGTGTCCAGGATCAGCCGGT
>CAZMNL010000108.1:0-8486 GCA_964567525.1 uncultured Anaerolineaceae bacterium | reverse complement strand
TTGCACCCGATCTATACTTGAGCCTTCCAAAATGCAAAGTAGCCACACCCGATTTATTCCGCAAACCCAAAGACCTCGACAACGTGATCACGATGCTCAAACTGCGTGAAATTTACCGGCATCTGTTCCATGCAGGCGGGCGGATTGGGGATGCTGCCGATACCATTGATGATATCGTTGTGAAGTTCTTTTAGACGGTGGTAGCTCCAGCGCCTGCCTGAATCAAAATGTCCGTTTGTGCAACGGACATTTGTGGTTTATGTGGCGGCCAACCCTATTGATCGTTTTCGGGCAGGCTGCGTGTGAACAGCCCCAACAGCCGGTTGGGATAATCCGAGGTCAGCCCATCGATACCGGCATCAATCAATTCCTGCGCCGCCTGTTGATCGTTCACAACCCAGGCGGTTGCTTGCTGTCCGCGCGCCTGAAGGCGGGCAATATCACCCGGTGCGTACAGCGTATACAGCGCATTGATCGTTTTAAAGGTCACTTCATCATCGGCAGGCAGACGGTCAAGCCACAGACTGGAAAGCGCTATTTCCGGGTCTATATGATAGAGTTCGTGCAGCGCGTCATGATAAAATGACCGCACCTGCACACGCTCTACCAGGTCAAAGGCGCGTATCATCGTTGCAATTTCTGCCACGATGCCAGGATACCGCCAGGGTTCTTTCAACTCGATGAACAGTAACAAATCCGTTGATTGAAGGAAACTAAACGCTTCGTGCAGAGTCGGAATGCGCTCACCTTGAAATGCCGAGTTGAACAGGTTCCCGGCATCCAGCGTTTTGATCGTCTCAAGGGTGAGTTCTTCAACCAACCCATCATGCCCGGTAACACGGATGGTATTCTCATCGTGGAATACGATAAGGTGCCCATCGCGCGTGCGCTGAATATCGAACTCAATACCATCAATCCGTAGATCAACCGCAGCCTGGAACGCCGCCAGCGTATTCTCTGGAGCCAGCCCTTTTGCGCCACGATGCCCAATGATCAATGGCCTGCCGGATGAAATCAGAGATTGCGGCATCGGTTTCAGCGTATCCCAGGCTGGCCGTTGGTCCGAGGGTTTGACAGGAGAGGTACGTACTTTCGCCATCGTGTTTGTTTAGTCCTCTTTGCGCTGCAAAGCAAAATCTCAAATTGGCGGTCATGCTGGCTATCAGCATAAATGATCAAAAGACCAATTGGCAAGAGCAGATTTTGCTCGCAAACGCAGGGCAGGCCATACCTTCTTCCCCAGGGGAAGAGGACACGTCCAAATGGTCGCATTACTTCTGTGGAACCGGTACAGAGTGGCGGAGACTAATTCCTATCGGGTTGTTCCAGGCGCTTGAGGTAGTCCAGGCTGCGCCGCATATCGTCAATACGTTCGATTTCGAGCGAGATCATCGGCTGAGAGATGAGCGCTTGCAGATGCGGCATAATCGCCCGGTAATCCAGCACACCGTCATCCAATCCCTGGTGATAGTCCAGTTCGCCATTATTGTTGTTGATGTGGATATGCGCGATATAGCCATCAAGCTGTTGCAGCCATTCAACCAGCGATTCTTCCGAAAACAGGTGCGCGTGTCCCACATCCAGGCATACCCGCAGCCCAGGGGTATCGACCAGCCGCACCACGTCACCGATAATGGCGGCCTCGAATTCCCACATGTTTTCCAGGGCGAGCACGTGCCCGCGCGCCCATGCTTCGGCGGCAAGCGGCCCCCAGAAATCAACCTGCCGCTGAGTCCAGCCTTCACGGTATTCGGGATTGCGGATAGTGGCAATGAAATTCGCGTGTAACACAATCGTCTGCGCGCCGAGTGAGTCGGCAATTTCCAACGACTGCCGCACGCGCTGCCGCACCACCTCGTTAATCAGCGGGTCAAAACTGCCGCCTGCCAGGTCCATGAAGGGGCCGTGCATCGCCATTTCGCCGGGAATATCGTGCAGTTTCGCCCGGTAGGCGCGCAGCAGCGTGCGCCACCCGTCAGCAAACAGCGGCGGGTAAGCAAAGGTCTGGACTTCAATCCCGGTTTGATACTCTTGCGCCAATGTCAAACAGGCATCAAAATTGTGCTGTTTGGCGCACAGCAGCAGGCGATCAGCCACGATAGTTTTCTCCACTCTTCAGCATTTAACCCAGTCTACACCGCCACCAAACCCTTGCCTAGCATGGTTCTGTTAAGATTCATTTATTATGGCATTTGAAAAAATAAACTCGCGCGCCGGACCTGATCTGGTGCGAGATTGTCCGGTTGCATCCCCTCTGGCGCACGGTACAATCGCGCGCACACCAGACGTTCAACGAAAGTATCGTATGCCGTGACGCTTCCCATATATACCATTTCCCGGCCCCGAATGCGCCTCGCGGTCCTGGTGCTGATTTTAAGCCTGGGGTGGCTGCTGCGTACACACGCATTAGAGGCGCGCAGCCTGTGGGCCGATGAAGGCTGGACGATGCTGCTCAGCACTGGTCCCAGTCTACAAGACGTGACGCAGACCTTAGCCGCCGATCAGCACCCCCCGTTGTTCTTCATACTATTCCGGTTATGGCGCAGCGCCGCTGGTGACAGCGAATTTGCCACGCGCTATCTCAGTGTCTTGACCGGCGTGCTCGCCATCGCCCTGATCTACCAGCTTGGACGCTCATTATACGGCGTGCGGACCGGTATATTGGCGGCGCTCATCCTGGCGCTGTTCGATCTGCACATTGATCTGGCGCAGGAAGTGCGGCATTACAGCCTGCTCGCCACGTTCACTATCGCGTCCAGCACATTTTATGCGCGTTGTTGGCATATGCCAACACGCACCAACCGGATCGGCTATGTGCTCAGTTCGATCTTGCTGTTGTATACTCACTATCTCGGCGGCTATGTTCTCATCGCACAACTGCTGCACATGCTGCTCATGGTGCGCCCGCTGCGGCGGTTGTTCAATGTGCTGTTCCTGTTTGGCGCAGCGTGTGCCGCGTTTGCACCCTGGCTGCTGGTCGTGTTGGAGCAGAACCGCGTGCGTTGGGATAACCCACTGTACTACCAAAACGCACTTCCTAACAACCTGAACACCTACCGTATGGTACGAACCGCGCTCTTAGGGCAGCACTACACGCTGTTTGGTCTGCTGGCGCTGCTGGGACTGGTCTACGTGCTGTACCGTTCTGCCAGGATTGCTCCCCCCAGAATGACCTTACGCCCGCTGCGGCCCACGTTGTTTCTGCTGGTATGGATCGTCTTCATGGTCGGGCTGACGGTGGTTATCAACGCACAGCGCGAATTTTTGACCGTGCGTAACTTCATCGTCGTGGTTCCGGCGCTGGCGGTGCTGATCGCGCATGGACTGCGCAACCTGCCCCCTCTGTCACGCGGGTTTACAGTGCTGCTGATTCTGGTCATCGGTCTGACAACGGTCGATGCACGCCGCAGTTATCCCGACTGGCGCAGTGTTACAAACCACATTACGACTTACCACGTAGACGGGGAGCCGGTTTTGATGGATGTGTGGGTCGGCGATTTCCCGGTGCGTTACTACATCGACCGGCAAATGGGCGTGGATACGCCGCGCGTTTCGCTGCGCGAGTGGCGCGACGAATACCGCGAATTTTTCCTGCCCACGCTGCTTGGCTATCTGCGGCAGCATGACGCCTTCTGGCTGGTCTACTGGGGCGACGACCCCATCCCTTATGGCGCGATTATCGCAGAAGCCGGTTTTCAGCGCACAGCGACCTTACAGGTCGATCACCAGGGCACGCCGCTCTACAGCTACCGCTACGACCGCATCGCCGGACAGCCCCTTGCCCGCTTTGGTGACCTGTTCGTACTGCAAAACAGTCATGCCCCCGCGACTATCGCACCCGGAGAAACGATCCGGGTGATGCTGTGGTGGGGGGTGCAGCAAACACCCCCGCAGGATTACAGCATTTCTGTGTTTGTGCGCGACTCAACTGGCTGGATGGTGGCGCAGCATGACGGGCCGCCGCTGGATGGGCAGGCTCCAACCCGTTTATGGCAGCCGGACACATGGCAGTTTGACGTACACCAACTTACGCTGCCGGAAAATCTGCCTGACGGAGACTATCATCTCGGCGTGAAAGTCTACTGGTATGGTGATGGACAGCCCTTGCCCGTGAGAGATTCTGACGAGGCGGAACCTGTTGACTCTGTTCTATTGAAAAACTGGACGGTGATCACGGATTGAATAGCGTTAGAACTTACGCAGTTCGCGCAAGATGACAGTGGCTCCGTAAGGAACAAACTCAGTTCTCGGCGTCGAGTCATCAGTTTTCAGTTGACAGTTGAACTGACCACTGATGACGCCACGAACCTAGTACACGTTGGCGGAAATAACCCTACGGTTTTTGTAGGGGCGACTTTAGAAAGTCGCCCTGGGCGGGTGCGAACCTTCGGTTCGATGAAACCCGCCCCTACAACCGGTGTAGAACTTCTGCCGCGCGGTACTAGCCTGACATCGCCTCTCCCTTACCCAATCGAGTTGGACAGAGGTCAGGGAGTGTTGACACTTTCGCCTGCAATCAGCCATCATCTGAATACAAGTGTCAACACGGCCAGCAGCCCGCCCTTGTCAGAACCGCGCGGGACGTGTATAACAATTCCATCGTTGGGGCGCTGAGTTGATCCGCGCCCCCTTTGCATGTATGCACCGCGAACGCGCCGTTCAAAAGCACGAAGCTGTATGCTAGAATGATGACTATGAACACTAACTCACAACCCCAAACCCGGCAATACTACCAATACTATGACCTGGTGATGGCCCTGTTCGTCACCGTGCTGCTGATTAGCAATATTCTGAGCAGTGCCAAGATCATCGACCTGAAAACGTCATTGGGGCCGCTGGCGCTGGCCTTCGACGCCGGAACGCTGGTCTTTCCGATCAGTTACATTTTCGGCGACGTGCTCACCGAGGTATACGGCTACCGGCGCTCGCGGCGCGTGATCTGGGTCGGCTTCGGTGCAAACGTGCTGCTGGGCTTCTTCGTCTGGCTGACCAGCGTTCTGCCCGGCGAGGCGGAATGGCAGGGTTACGCCGGGCAGGATGCCTATAACGCGATCCTGGGCGGCATCAGTGGCCTGATTATCGCCAGCCTGGTTGCGTACTTCCTGGGCGAGTTTTCCAACAGCTACGTACTGGCAAAGATGAAGGTCTGGACCGAGGGGCGCTGGCTGTGGACTCGCACGATTGGCAGCACGCTGGTCGGGCAAGCGATTGATACGACCGTCTTTATGACGATTGCCACGCTGCTAGGGGTCTTCCCGCCGGAGATTATGCTGTCGTTGATCGTCACCAATTACATTCTCAAGGTGGGCTTCGAGGCGCTGCTGACGCCGTTCACTTACCGGATGGTCACGCTGCTGAAAGCTGCCGAAAACGAAGACTACTACGACCGCGATACCGACTTCAACCCGTTTAAGCTGAGCGTCTAGCGCGCTCGTCTACACGTTCCAGGATCACGATGCTGTACCTCGTTGCCACACCGATCGGCAATCTCGGCGATATCACGCTGCGCGCGCTGGACACCCTGCGCGCGGCAGACCTGATCGCCAGCGAAGACACGCGCAAAACCGGCCTGCTGCTTAAACATTTCGATATCCAGAAGCCGCAGATCGCGTTTTTTGAGCACAACGAGCGCCGCGCCGGGCCGCGCATCATCGAAGCCCTGCAAGAGGGTAAGTCGGTCGCGTTGGTCACCAACGCGGGCACGCCGGGCATCTCTGATCCGGGCTTTACACTGGTGCGCGACGCCATCGCAGCGAGTATCGAAGTAACCATGATCCCCGGCCCCAGCGCGCTGATCATGGCGGTGGTGCTGGCGGGGCTGCCGATGCACGCCTTCACGTTTCGGGGCTTCCCGCCGCGTAAAGGCGGACCGCGCCGCCGCTTCCTGGCGGTCGATGCCGACTCGCCGCATACGCTGGTATTCTACGAAAGCCCCTACCGGCTCGTGAAGTTTTTGCAGGACGCGCTGGAGGTCTACGGCGACCGTCCCGCCGCCGTGACCAACGACCTCACCAAGCTGTACGAGTCCGTGCATCGCGGCACGCTCTCGGAGTTGATCCCCGTGTTTGAAGCCAGCGAGCCACGCGGCGAATACACGGTCGTGATCGCTGGCAAAGACGCGGCGCTGCCCGTATCCGATGCAGGCGACGAGGACGGCGACAATGGCTGAGTCCCGCGCGCTCGCGCTGCCACACGGCGACCTGCCGCTGCCCGCCTTCCTGCCGGACGCGACGCGCGCGGTCGTGCGTTCCATTGACAGCGCCGACCTGGAAGCGGTCGGAGTCGATGCGCTGGTGATGAACACCTACCACCTGATGCAGCGCCCCGGTTCCTCGACCGTGAAGGCGCTCGGTGGGCTGCACGCGATGGCGGGATGGCCGCACCCGATCATGACCGATTCGGGCGGCTTTCAGGTCTATTCGCTGATCCGGCAGAATCCCAAACACGGCACTCTGACCGACAAGGGCGCGATCTTTACACCGGATGGCAAGGGGCGCAAGTTCAACCTGACGCCGGAAAAAAGCATCCAGCTTCAAATGAGCTACGGCGCGGATATCCTGGTCTGCCTGGACGATTGCACGCACGCCGACGATCCGCCCGCCGAGCAGCGTAAATCGGTGGCGCGCACGGTGGTCTGGGCGCGGCGCTGCAAGGACGAATTCACGCGGCTGGCCGACCAGAAGGACCTGACCGGCGACCAGCGCCCGCTGTTGTTCGCCGTGATCCAGGGTGGCAGCGATCCCGACCTGCGGCGGCAGTGTGCGGGTGATTTGCTAGAAATTGGCTTTGACGGCTTCGGTTACGGCGGCTGGCCGCTGGACGCTGAGAATAACCTGCTGGTCGATATGCTCGGACTGGTGCGCGAACTGGTCCCCGAACATCTGCCGCTGCACGCGCTGGGGGTCGGTCATCCGGCGAACGTGCTGGCCTGCGCACACATGGGCTACCCAATGTTTGACAGCGCCATGCCCACGCGGGACGCGCGCAACGGGCGGTTGTACGTCTTCACCGAGGGGCCAGACGCGATCACGACCGTGAACAACGATTGGTTCGCGTATCTCTACGCGGGTGACGACAAACACACTAAAGCCAACGAACCGCCCGATCGGGGGTGCGACTGCCTCACCTGTCAGCGCTACACGCTCGGTTATCTGCACCACCTGTATAAGATCAACGACGCGCTGTATCTGCGGCTGGCGACGATTCACAACGTCCGGTTTATGATGCGGCTGGTGGCCCATCTGCGGGGGCAGGGCTGATCATGGCGAAAAAATCCCGTGAAACCGATGATACGCTGGCGCGCGTGATCGAAGCGGTCAATAACAGTCCCAAGTACGGCAGAGTGAGCGACGATGTGATTCGCAAGCTGGCCGAGAGCGAACTGGCGAAGGGCTTGAAGATGCGCCACGCAGTCAAAGCGGTCAAGAGCAAGCTGCACCAGGTCGGCGGCGCATACCTCGAAGAGATGGCCTATGACCAGTGGTTGGAGGCGCTCAGACGTACCAGCAGCCCGCCCGACCCCGACAAACTCAAAAGAGCCGCACACCTGATCGTGCGCCACCATGCCTCCACGCGCGAACGCCTGCCGATCCTGGACGAGTTCTACGCGCAAACCCTCGCCAATATCGCGCCGGTTACGTCGGTGATCGATGCGGCCTGCGGCCTGAACCCGCTGACGATTCCCTGGATGCCGCTGGCTGAGAACGCGACGTACTACGCCTACGATATCTACGAAGATATGGTCGCCTTCATCAATGGTTTTCTGGCACTGGTCGGCGTGCAGGGCCACGCTGAGGCGCGCGATCTCTCGCAGTTTATCCCCCCGCAGCGCGTGCAGTTGGCGATGGTGCTCAAGACGCTGCCCTGCCTGGAACAGATCGACAAGTTCGTTGGGCTGCGCCTGCTGGAAGGGCTGAACGCCGATTACCTGCTGGTCACGTTTCCGGTGCGCAGCCTGGGCGGGCTGGACAAAAACATGCGCGCCAACTACGAAGCGCACTTCCGCGACCTGCTGGCGGGCAAGTCGTGGACCTTCGAACGGTTCGAGTTCGCCACCGAACTCGCGTTCCTGGTCGATAAACGGGGGCCGGCATGAGCGCCAACCCGCCCCCCGATCTCGACGCGCTGGTGACACAGCTCCGGCAGTCGAAGAAATACCGCGATATCGGCATCGCCGAAGACACGATCCGCGACATCCTGCTGACCGAGTTCGCGCGCCAGCCCAACCGCAAAGCCGCGATCCAGTCCGCCAAAAAGAAGCTGCACGAGGTCATCGCGCTGTACCTCGGCGATCCTGACTATGAGGCCGCCAAGCAGCAGTTGAGCGCCGCGTTCGCGTCCGGCGACCCGGCGCAGGTGCAGGCCGTCTGCCGTGACCTGCTGCGGATACACGACTCCACGCGCGAACGGCTGGGACTGCTCGACACATTCTACCCGGCGATCTGGACGGTGACAGGCGTGACGATGTCATGGTCTCGGCCCCCGGG
>CAZMNL010000107.1:0-8571 GCA_964567525.1 uncultured Anaerolineaceae bacterium | reverse complement strand
TACGGCCACTTTTTAAGGTCCCCTTCCCTGGGGGAAGGGGGTAGGGGATGGGGTATTTATTTTTATGGCGAAGCCTAACGCGCCATTTGGTTGAGTCAGCAAAGGCCCTGGCAACATGTCCGGCCCCGATATAAACAATATTCGCCGCGCGCTCGCCTGGGCGCGCTCGCTGCTTACGACTGTACCCGGCGCGGAGCCGTTGGACGCTGACATCCTGCTCGCCAGCGTACTGCAATCCGACCGGGCCTACCTCTACGCGCATCCCGAACACGCCCTGACGCCGGAATACGCCGGACAGTATCGCGCCCTGGTGACGCGGCGCGCCGCCGGTACACCGGTTGCATACCTGCTGGGCACACACCCGTTTTTCGACCTGCCACACGACCTGATCGTCACGCCCGACGTGTTGATCCCGCGCCCGGAAACCGAACACCTGATCGAAGCGGCGCTGGCCTGGGCACAAGCGCACCCGGTCGCATGTATCGCCGACATTGGCACGGGCAGCGGCGCGATTGCGATCACGCTGGCGCGACACCTGCCAGGGGCGCGCGTGTGGGCGGTCGATGCGTCCCCGGCGGCGCTCGAAGTTGCCCGCCAGAATGCGGCGCGCTACGATCTGGCAGAGCGTATCACCCTGCTGCATGGTGATTTACTCGCGCCGGTGTTGGCAGCGGGCGCAGTATGCAACCTGGTCGCCGCCAATCTGCCCTATATCGCCAGCGATGAAGTAGATCATCTGCTTATCACCGCGCACGAACCCCGCCTGGCGCTGAACGGCGGCCCGGATGGGCTGGCCCTGATCCGGCGGCTGCTGGCGGATGTGCCGCGCGTGCTGGCAGCGGAAAGCCTGCTGCTGCTGGCGATCGGCGCAGGACAGGGCGCGCGTGTGGCGGCACTGGCGGCGGCGGCGCTGCCCGGCACGCAAATCGACGTGCTACCCGACCTCGCCGGGCATGATCGTATCGTGCGCGTGGAAGGCGTGAGAGACAAACTCGCCTGAGCCGTTAAAATCGCGGGGCCGGCACACATCGCAAGCTAAGTCCCAGGGGTATCAAACCTTATGGCGCGGATTATCTCGATTGACTATCCCGAAGCGCTCGAACTGGCTGTCCAGGCCATCCAACGCGGCGCGCTGCTGGTGCTGCCCACCGATACCGTCTACGGCATCGGGGCGGCGCTCGATGCCGGGGCGATTGCGCGTATTTTTGTCGCTAAACAGCGCCCGCCGGAGCGCGCCGTACCAGTGCTGCTCTCCGATCAGGACGCGGTGACGACCGTCGCCGCCGCATTCCCCGAAACCGCGCAGCGATTGGCGGATGCCTTCTGGCCGGGACCGCTGACGATGGCGCTGCCCAAACGCGAAGGACTGCCCGCCAACCTGACCAACCTGCCGACGGTGGGCGTGCGCGTGCCGGATCACGACCGGGTGCGCGCCGTGATCGCTGCCGCAGGCGGGGCATTGGCCGTCACCAGCGCGAATCTTTCCGATCATCCGGCGGCCTGTACAATCATGGAAGCGATCACGTACTTCAAGGACACCGTCGCGCTGTATCTCGAAAGTGGGCGCTGTCCGGGCGGCGTGCCCTCGACCGTGATCGCGTTCGATGACGAAGGCGGCGTGCGCGTGCTGCGCGAAGGGCCGATTCGCGCGGCGGCAATCCGCGCGGCGTTGGACTGATTGCCGCGTTAGTTTCGCATTAGCGGGGGGTGTCACTTCAGCGCCAGGGATTCGGGGGGTGTGAATTGTGCGTAGGCATGTTAAAATCGTGGTACAAAGTCAACAGCGTTAGGGAAAGATAGACTCGACCGTGCCACGTGGTTCAGTATTGCGGCGTAAGGGATTCATTCCGGGTATACGTGTAGAGGAAGATATGACTGGTTCTGGAAAATGGGCAATGCGATACGAGCGTCTGGCTCTGTGGGCCGACACCGAATGGAAAAAACGGCACGGTGACCAGCCATACGAATTGCTCTGGTCGGCGGAAAGCTGTGGCAACCAGTTAGCCCAGCGTCGTGTCAGACCGCGCCGCCGCTTACGGGGCAAAGCATATTATACCGGTGTCGAGCGCCTCGAATGCGAAGATGTGATCACGATCAGCGAGTACGTCGTGCCGGGCCGTAATGCCGTACTGGGTGAAACGGTCGGCGCGTTCAACTTCAATTTCGAGCATCCCAACGGCGATTTTGACGTGCTGTACGTCTCGTCCTACTTCCGCGACGACGACCCGAACATCGTCTCGATTGCGCTGGTCCCGCCGGACCAGCTCGATCCCTGGGTCAACTTCGAGTCGCTGTGTAACGACGCCGTGCGCCGTCCCACGCGCCGCCAGGACGTGTACATCATCGGCGGCACGAATGCGTACTTCAAGCCCACCGTCGAGTGGGACGAGGTGATTTTGCCGTCAGCGATCAAGGACGATCTGCGCTCCGATATGGAAGCGTTCTTCACCGATGGGGTGTCGATTTACCAGGAACTCAACCTCGCGCCGTTCCGCAAGCTGTTACTGGTCGGGCCGCCAGGAACCGGTAAAACGATGCTCTGCGCGGCGCTGGCAAAACTGGCGCTGAAGAAAAAGCGCGTGGTGGTATACGTTTCCGGTGCAGATGATGACGGCGCATCCTTCCACAAAATTCACCACGCGCTGAACGTGGTCGCCAACGCGGGCTACCCGGTGCTGTTGATCGTGGAAGAGATCGACGTGTATCTGCGCAAAGACGACAAAGCGCGCATTCTGAACGTGTTAGACGGGCTGGAATCGCCCAACAACCCCAAAGGCGCGCTGCTGCTGGCGACCACAAATTACCCCGAAGTGATCGACGAGCGCATCGCCAAGCGTCCGGGGCGCATGGACCGTATCCTGATTATCCCGCCCATCCAGGACGAAGAACTGGCGCGCCAGATGCTCGAACACTACATGGGGCCGCAGTGGCAGACAGAGCACACGGAAGTTGTGCCGCACCTGGTCGGGCAGACCGGCGCGTTCGTGCGCGAGATCGCGCTGCACGCGCGCATGTTGGCCGCGCATAACCGCCAGCGTATCGTCGATCTGACGACCTTGCAGCAGTCGGTCGCCAGCCTGTCGAGCCAGATCAATACCGGCGAGGACCTGATGCCGCGCCGCGCGATGGGCTTTGGCTCACGCGGGAACGGCTTCGATGTGCTCGAACCCCGGCCCACCATCGTGCAGCCCGAACCCGACGAGGATTAACGGCCTGCACCGTTTGTTTTACCGATAATCGCTTGACCATGCCCGCAGAGTAGTATCATGTACTCGTTGCGGGCGTGTGATTCTACATAGACATTGGCAGGATGAACGGGTTGCTCCGTGTGCTAATCGCCAATTGACACTATGATCTTTAGCACTATCGTGAGCTTGAGCGATTGTTTATAGTGATTTGCAACCTGGGGAAAAAAATGAGTGTACAGGCACAGTTAGAAGCGTTATTGCCCGTTGCGCTGGCCCTGGTCCTTTCCGGCTTTATCGGCCTGGACCGCGAGTGGCGCTCACGACCGGCAGGCATCCGCACACACATGCTGGTTGGCATGGGGGCGGCCCTGGTAATGGTGCTGAGCCGCGCGTTATACGACGACAACTCGGCGGCCCGGCTGGCAGCAAACGTCATTACCGGCGTTGGTTTTTTGGGCGCGGGTGTGATTATCCGCCGCAATGACGAAGTACACGAACTCACCACCGCCGCGTCGCTCTGGCTGGTGGCGATCATCGGCATGGTGGCCGGGTCGGGGTTGACTGTTTTGGCGACCGGGGCAACCCTTTTGGGTTGGTTCGTGCTGGCATTATTGCGCGGCGTAACCAAACGCCAATGGCCCGATGAAGACGAGTGAGAAAGCCGGCAAACCGCCGCGTCACGATTCGTCGTCTGCGGGAAGATGGCGCTCAATGTGGTTTTTAACCGCAAAGACCGCAGCTTCCGCCCGGTTGGATACTTGCAGCTTGCTCAGGATATTGCCAACATAATTGCGGACCGTGCCCTCACCCAGAAAAAGCTGGGCGGCGATTTCGCGGTTGGTCAGCCCTTCGACCATCAGGGCCAGGATGCGCATTTCCTGCGGGGTCAGGCCGGAAAATGCCGAGGCTTCTTTGACCTGCGCCGCCTGCCGGACTTCTTCGAGCAGGGCTTTGGTCATCGAAGGGTCGATTAACGCATCGCCCTTACCCACCGTCCGAATGGCATCCACCAGGTCACTGCTGCCCACGCGCTTGAGGACGTAACCGACCGCGCCCGCGCGCACCGCGTCCATGACAAGTTCGTCTTCGGCATACGAGGTCAGCATGATGACCCTGGATTCGGGGACTTGCTCGTTGATTTGTTCACAGGCTTCGATGCCGGACAAACCGCCGGGCATACGGATATCCATGACGATAATGTCTGGTTTGTGCGCTGCGGCTTGCCGCACCGCCTCGATGCCGCTTTCCGCTTCGGCCACGACGGTGAAGTCGGGCTGCTGTTCAAGCAGCGCCTTGAGGCCAGCGCGCACAACGGCATGATCGTCAGCTATTAAAATGCGAAGTGGTGTCACAAAATTCTCCGACATGGGGTTGTGTTAAGCTCGGTTGTGTTGGCCGGGCGGCCCGTGTTCAGCCAAACCCACAGGCCCCATTAACACACCTGGACTGATGTGATCGAGCGAAAGTAAGGTCACGCTTAGCAATAAATGTGTTCGCATAAAATTTTTTTTGGCCCGGCGAGATGTGTGTGACAGCCTCCGGGCATGTGAACAGGATAACATATTTTTGGGCAAATCGGCGACCTGTTGCGGTCTTGGGTTATGCGCGTCATATTCAAATTATACATGCTGACCCGTGCTGAAAACCAGTAGCAGTTCGTGGCTGTCCTCATCCCACAGTTCGAATTTCAATATTTTTTATCTCTGAAATAGATTTCATTTATTTTGTTAATATAAAATATTCCTGGCACAACGGTCAAGTCGAGGCTTTCTATGAATTCTACACCTAAGAAAATGACCGAAAACTGCGCGGCGATGCTGGATGCGCTCAGCCGAGCGGCTGCCGCTGTCACCCGCGAGCTGAGCCTGCCGCGCACCCTCCAGACGATTACCGATATCGCGCGTGAACTGGTCCTGGCGCGTTATGCGGCGCTCGGCGTGCCGAGCGAAGACGGCGGATTCCAATCGTTCATCACGTCCGGGATGTCGCCCGAAGCGCTCAAGCGTATGTCGCACGAACCGCAGGCGTTGGGCCTGCTGGGTGCGCTGCTCGAATCCGACGAACCGATCCGGCTGGAGGACCTGTCGCAAGACCCGCGTTCGGTCGGGTTTGGCGGCGGGCCGCACCCGCCGATGAAACGTTTCCTGGGCGTGCCAATCGTCAGCCGGGGCGAGCGCCTGGGCAACCTGTACCTGACCGATCCGCTGGACGGCGAGCCGTTCACCGTCGATGACGAGCGCCTGATCGTACTGCTGGCGAATCATGCGGCGGTGGCGATCCATAACGCCCGGCTCAATGATCAACTGCAAACCGTGATCCTCAGCCGCGAGCGCGACCGCATCGGGATGGAACTGCACGACGGCGTGATCCAGTCAGTCTACGCGGTGGGAATGAAGCTTGAGATTCTGCGCGGACAGTTCCCCATGACATCCGAGCAGGAAGAGCAGTATAACAGCATCATCCACAACCTGAACCAGATCATTGAGGATATCCGGCTGTATATCCGCGATCTGCGCAGCGCGCGCGACGAACAGGCCACCTTCAAGCAGCGCTTGGAGAACCTCGCGCGGCACTTCCGCGACTTCGCACACGTCGATGTGGGCGTCGAAGTGCCCGCCGATCTGCGCACGCTCAACGACCGCCAGCGCCACTCGCTGACGCAGATCGTGCGCGAGGCGCTCTCAAACGTGGCGCGGCACGCCCATGCGACCCACGTCGATGTAAAAATCCGCGAATCGGAAAACCGCCTGATCATGACGGTATGCGACGACGGGCAGGGCTTCGATCCCGATACGGCCAAGGACCCGGAGAGCTTTGGACTGCGCAACATGCAGCAGCGCGCCACGCGGCTTGGCGGCACGTTCGTGATCGACAGTGAGCCGGGCAAAGGTACGCTGCTAACGGTAACAGTCCCCTTCAGGCCATAGCACAACTTAACCACCTACAGGGCGCACACCGTCACGCGGTGTGCGCCCTTATGCGTGTTTGCTCGTTCTCACCGGAACAACTCGCCAAAGACGCGCCTACACTACCGGCTCGACTTCAACACGTCGGGCGGTCTGCGCGGAGAGCAGCATCGCCTCGATCACGGCCACATCCTGTAAACCCTCTTGCGCGGTGTTGCGGTGCGCAGCCCCATCACGGATGGCGGTGGCGAATGCGCCAAGCTCCTGCTGCACGCCCTGAAAACGCGGGATCGCCAGCGTGCGTTCGCCCGCATCACAGATGATATGCACGGTGTCGCGGTCCATCAGCACCGCGCCCCGGTCGCCGACGATGTGTAACGTCTGTGTCCAGGGCGAAGCGGCAGCATACGTGACGCTGTAACTGCCCGTGAAGCCATCCGCGAACTCCAGCGCGGCGTTGATCGTATCCAGCGGCGGCAAGTCGTCGCGCATCTGCGAACCGACCGCCTGCACCGCCGTGATCTCGCCCAGGATCAGGCGCAGCAGTGCGACATGATGCACACCGCCATCCAGGATGAAGCCGCCGGGAAAACGGCCCTCGCGCCGCCAGGCCGTGCCGTAATACTTGTTCTCCGGCGTCATGGCGATGTGCTGGTCAAACTGCGCCATCAGCGGCCTGCCGATCTCGCCGGACCGCACGATCTCGGCGGTCTGGACCATCACCGGCTCATAACGCCAGTTTTCGGCCACCATCCAAACACAGTTAGAATGGGCGGCGTGGTGCGCCAGCAGATCGCGCCCGGCGGCGAGATCGGGGGCGGCGGGTTTTTCGCTGATGACGTGCTTCCCGGCAGCGAGCGCTTTACGGATCACGTCCGGCATCAACGGGATCGGCAGCAGCACGTCCACCGCGTCGATGTCATCCCGTGCGAGCACGGCGTCTATGTCGGTCGTGGCTTCCACCGGGTAATCGAATTGCAGCGCCAGCCGTTCCGCCGACTCGTGCCGGCGGGCGCACACCGCCACGACGTTATACGCTGGCCCCAGGGCTTGAAACGCGGGCATATGCGCATCACGCGCGAACAGCCCCGCACCGATCAGGGCGATACGAATGGGTTCTTGTGCAGACATAACGTTTTTCCTCCACCTGATTACACTCACCCGTGATTGTGGCGCTTGTGCGCGCGCACGTCAAGCGGGGCTTGCCATAGGCGCATACTGGCGCGTATAATCCCGCACGCAGTCACGACTCAACATTGACCCGCGCCTGGGCAACCTCTCCCCCTTGATTCCCGCGTATGCTACGCATATGTTCTCCAATCAAGTTGGGGGTGAGGTAAAGCTAACCGCTATTTTCTTGAAGGAGCAAACGCAATGCCTGCAATCGTCCTGGTAGTGCTGTTCGGGTTGGCAGGCGGCATGGCCGTCGGGATGCAAAGCCCGTCTGCGAGCATTATCACCCAAAAAACCGGGATGCTGGAAAGCGTGTTTATCATCCACCTGGGCGGCGCGATTTTTGCGTTGATCCCGCTGCTGCTGTTCCAGCGCGGCGGCAACCTCTACCAATGGCAGAACATCCCCTGGTACGCACTGATCGCTGGCATCTGGGGATTGATCGTGATCGGCGCAGTGAGCTACAGCTTCCCGCGTGTGGGCGCGCTGGGCACCATGGTTTTGATCGTCGCCGGACAGTTGGTACTCGCCACGATGCTCGATCATTTTGGTTGGCTGAGTGCCAGCGTGCGCCCGATAGACACCCAGCGCGTGATCGGCATCCTCGTGCTGTTCATCGGCGTGTGGCTGATCGTGCGTTAGGCGTCTTGTTCGCCGCGCAGCGCCTGCATAGCGAAGCGGTGCATCGGCGGCGTTGGGATCCCCTCCAGCAGCGGATCGCTGGTCTGCTGCATCCAGTCGTGCAGCCGCGCGAGCAGTTCATCACGCACGATCACATAGGCAATTGAGTTCGCCAGGTTGTACTGCTCCAGCGGGTCCTCGTGCAAGTCGTAGAGTTCCACTGGCACGTGATAGCTGAACTCCGGTTTTTGCGGGTGAACGGTCACGGTACGGGGCCGCCAGCGCTGCGAGGGGTCCATGAAACTGTAGGACGCGGTGAAGTTCACGATCAGCTTGTAACGCTCGGTGCGGATGCAGCGCCGGGGATCGGTGTAGTCGTGGTAGGTCATCTGCCCGTAAAGCGCGTCGCGCGCCTCGGTAAGATCGCCCTCCAGCAGCGGCATAAACGACCACCCCTGCATGTTTTCCGGCACGGACAAACCAAGCAATTCCAGCAGTGTAGGCGTTATGTCAATATTGCTCACCAGCGCGTCGATCACCTCGCCTGCTGCCCAGGGACCCGCCCCCCAGCGCATCATCAGCGCGACTTCCAACCCCGGATCGTAGAGCGAGCACTTGGCGCGCGGGAACGGAATTCCGTGATCGGCGGTGAAGAGCACCAGCGTATTCTGCGCGAGGTCCTG
>CAZMNL010000106.1:0-8572 GCA_964567525.1 uncultured Anaerolineaceae bacterium | reverse complement strand
GGCCATCAGCGCGAGCGTTTCCAGGCGGGCAATCGCGTCACGCGGGCTGTTGGCGTGTACGGTAGTCAGCGAGCCGTCGTGCCCGGTGTTCATGGCTTGCAGCATGTCCAGCGCCTCACCCGAACGGCACTCACCGACCACGACGCGATCCGGGCGCATACGCAGGCTGCCTTTCACCAGGTCACGGATGGCAAGCGCGCCGTCGGCGGTGCCGGGTACGGGCGGGCAGGTTTCCAGGCGCACGACGTGCCGCTGATCCAGTTGCAGTTCGGCGGAGTCTTCGATGGTGACAATGCGCTCGTCTTCGGGGATGAAAGAGGACAGCACATTCAACAGCGTGGTTTTGCCGGAGCCGGTCCCGCCGGAAACCACAATATTGAGCCGCCCCACGACGCAGGCTTGCAGAAATTCGCCAGTTTCCTGGGTGAACGATCCCCATTCGACGAGCTGCTCGACCGTCAAACGGGTTTCCGGGAATTTACGGATGGTCATGGTTGGCCCATTGAGTGCCGAGGGGGGGATGATGATATGCACGCGCGATCCATCCGGCAGGCGGGCATCAACCATCGGGTTGTTGCGGCTGAGATCACGCTGCATCGGGCGCACGATGCGCTGTGCCGTCCAGAGAATATGATCCTCATCATCAAAGGCATATTCTGTTTCGACCAGTTTACCCTTGTATTCGGCAAAGATGATGTCTGATCCATTGACCATGATCTCGGAATAGCTTTTATTACGAACAAGTGGCTCAATCGCGCCGAAGCCGAGCAAGTCGGCAATTAGCGCGTCTTCCAGTTCGGCCAGTTCGTGTGGTGCAAGCTGCATCCGGGCGCGTTCGAGCACAATCTTTAACCGGTCGCGCACAAGTTGTTGGTGTTCGGGGTTCTGCGAATCCAGCAGGTCGAATTCGTCCGGCGCAGAGAGTAGTTTGGTGCGCAGTTGTTTACGCAGCGTGGCGACACGTGGCGACGTGCGGTGTTTTTGCAGATGTTGGTCGGCGGATTCCTGGGCCGTCTGCGGTGAAAACGCTTCCAGGTTGCTGGGGCGCTTTGGTTCAGGCAGTGGTTCAGGCTGCGGTTCGTTGCGATTCAGACGTGAAAGTCGTGACCCCATGTTTGTTTCCTTATATATCTCTGCGAACAGATGGTGGATCGTATGGGTGATATCATCAAGATGCTGATGCAAGTATTTAGTTAGAATAAGTGTAGCATTGTTATTGCGGCGCGACAATATATCTGGCGGATAGTGTCAGGACTTACGCAGTTCACGCGAGATGACATTGGCTCCGTGAGGAACAGGTCCGGTTCTCGGCGTCGAGTCATCAGTTTGCAGTGGTCAGTTGAATCAGGGCATCACGTTCGCCTGTCAAACTGACCCCTGATAACTGTCAACAGCGTAACTTCTAAGTGTTTTAGGTGAGATGAGAGGCCGTTTGAAAACCTCACCCCCCGGACGCGACCGCAGGTCGCGCGCCCTCTCCAGCCTCCGGAGAGGGGGCGTTGATGGGCGGTTAAGTCCCCTCTCCGCATGTGGAGAGGGGATTTAGGGGTGAGGTAAACATAAATCAAGCCCAACATACGACTTCTCAAATGGCCTCTGAATGGTAGTTGGGCCTGGAAAAAATCGCAAAGCGCTATATCATGGGGGGCATTGTACGTTTGATTTTGCGGGCGCATCCGTGCCGCTTAATCGCTGATTTTTTGCGGTACGGCTGT
Organism: uncultured Anaerolineaceae bacterium; assembly: GCA_964567525.1. GTDB lineage: Bacteria > Chloroflexota > Anaerolineae > Aggregatilineales > Aggregatilineaceae > CAYRNY01. The sequence goes on along the minus strand of CAZMNL010000106.1, from coordinate 6,857 downwards.
TGACAAATGCAATGATCGTGATATACTATAGTTTCTTGTACCCCGAATTTGTCTGGACAAAGACATTGACCTCATAAGCACACCGAACGCAACAGAGACTGATCGTTATCGGGTCACAGCTTTGTATGTTGGTTCCTGTCTGGTGGTGGTGTTTGCCGAAAGTCCTCGAGGAGTATTGAATGCAGCGGCGGCTAGACGAGAAGAACTATGCTCGCACGATTGATGTGCAGGCTTTGCCCTCACTCATTGAGATTCAGCTCGAGTCGTTCCGGCGTTTCTACGAAGAAGGGCTGAACGAACTCTTTGATGAAATTAGCCCGATTGAAAGCTTTAATGGCAATCTGCGCCTGTATTTCCCTGGCAGCACGCCAGAGGCACAGGAATTCGGGCTGCACTACTGGTTCGAAGAACCGAAGTATCCTGAAGAAGTCTGCCTGGAGCGCGATATCACGTTCGCCGCTCCTTTGTACGTTAAGGTAGCTTTAGTCAACCGCGCAGCGGGTGATGAAGTCGTCATCTCCGATATTTTCATGGGCGATTTTCCATTGATGACGGAAAAAGGAACTTTCATCATCAATGGCACTGAGCGCGTGGTTGTCAGCCAGTTGATTCGCTCTCCGGGTGTCTATTTCGCCGCAGAAGAAGACCGCACAACGGGTCGCCGGCTCTCTACCGCCAAGCTGATCCCGGATCGCGGCGCGTGGATGGAATTCGAAACGCGCAAGAGCGATTACCTGGCGATTAAGTTCAACCGCAAGCGGACTATCCCCGTCACGATCCTGCTGCGTGCGCTGGCGGCTGTGAAGGACGGCTTCGACGCTCATTCCCCGATCCAGGAGGGAACCGACGAAGAACTGCTGGCGTTGTATGCCGATGTGGACAATAACGCGGACCACCAGTATATCGAAGGCACGATCCGCATGGAACCGCAGTGGGATGTGCGTGATGGACACCCCATTGCAGAGGCAGCGCTGTTAGAGTTCTATAAGCGGATGCGCCCTGGCGATCCGCCTACGCTGGACAATGCGCGCGAATACCTGGAAAGCCAGTTGTTCGACCAGCGCCGCTATGACCTGGAGCGCGTGGGGCGCTACAAGCTCAACCAGCGTCTACGCATTGATGATATTGTCCCGCGCACGCACCGCACCGTTACCAAGTTCGACCTGGTGCGCCTGATCGAACGTATGATCATGATCAATAACGGCGTTGAAGAACCGGATGATATCGATCACCTGGGCAATCGCCGCGTCAAGACGGTGGGTGAGTTGATCCAGAATTCGCTGCGTATCGGGCTGCGCCGTATGGAACGTGTTGTACGCGAGCGTATGTCGATCCGTGAGACGGATAAACTCTCGCCGATGACGCTGATCAACATCCGGCCTGTGGTCGCTTCAGTACGCGAATTTTTCGGGTCCAGCCAGTTGTCGCAGTTTATGGACCAGACCAACCCGCTGTCCGAACTGACGCACAAACGCACGCTCTCGGCATTGGGGCCGGGCGGTTTGCGGCGCGAGCGCGCCGGGTTTGATGTGCGTGACGTGCATCACAGCCACTACGGGCGCATCTGCCCGATTGAGACGCCGGAAGGTCCGAACATTGGTTTGATCGGGCGTCTGGCGAGCTACGGGCGCGTGAATGAATACGGGTTCATCGAGACTCCCTATCGCAGAGTTTACCGCGAACTGGTGATTGACGACCTCCGGCTGCTGGGCTGCGAACTGCGTGTTGACCAGAGCGATAAATCAGGCGAAAACGTGATTCCAGCGGGAACGCTGATCGATGAGGATGTACGGGACCAGCTTGCTGCGCTGAACATCAATATCATCCCTGTGCGGCCTTTCGTGAGTGAGGAGACGGTTTACCTCTCGGCAGACGAAGAAGACCTCTACACCATTGCCCAGGCGAATGCCCCCCTGGATGATGACAAGCAGTTTGTGAACCAGCAGGTTTCGGCGCGCCATCACCAGCGTTTCCTGGTCGCGCACCGGGATCGCATTGACTATATGGATGTTGCGCCGCGCCAGATCGTGGGGATCTCCGCTGCGTTGATCCCGTTCCTTGAACACGACGATGCCAACCGCGCGTTGATGGGATCGAATATGCAGCGCCAGGCGGTGCCTCTGCTGCGTCCCGATGTGCCGATTTGCAGCACAGGCGTCGAGCGCCAGGCCGCATATGACTCCGGTCAGGTTTTGGTGGCGGACGAAGATGGCGAAGTGCTTTCGGTGCAGGGGGATCGCATCTGGGTGCTGGTCCACAATGACGAAGCGCGTCAGAACTATTTGAACCAGGAAGACGATGTGCCGGATGGTGTGCATGAGTACCGGCTGCGTAAATACAACCGGTCGAACCAATCCACGTGTATCGACCAGCGCCCGGTGGTTAACAAGGGCCAGACGATCCGGCATGGCGACGTGATCGCGGATAGTTCCTCAACCGTCTTCGGTCAGCTTGCGCTGGGCCATGACGTGTTGTGTGCATTCCTGTCATGGGAAGGCGGCAACTACGAAGATGCGTTGCTGATCAGTGAAGAGCTGGTCCGGCAGGATAAATTCACCTCGATCCATATCGAAAAGCATGAGGTGGAAGCCCGTGATACCAAGCTCGGTCCTGAAGAGATCACCTATGATATCCCCAACGTTGGCGAAGATGCGCTGAAAGACCTGGACGAATTCGGTATCATCCGTATCGGTGCGGAAGTCGGTCCAAACGATATCCTGGTCGGTAAGATTACGCCGAAAGGTGAGAAGGAACTCAGCCCGGAGGAAAAGCTGCTGCGCGCGATCTTCGGTGAGAAGGCGCGCGAAGTCAAGGACTCGTCGCTGCGCCTGCCGCATGGTGAAAAAGGCAAGGTCGTCGATGTCAAGATCTTTACCCGCGAAGAACACCGCGATCTGCCCGCTGGGGTGGACCAGATGGTGCGTGTCAGCGTGGCACAGCGCCGCAAGCTGACCCAGGGTGATAAAATGGCCGGGCGGCACGGCAACAAGGGCGTGATTTCTAAAGTCGTCTCGATTGAGGATATGCCGTTCCTCGAAGATGGTACGCCAGTTGAGATTATCCTTAATCCTCTGGGTGTGCCGGGTCGTATGAATATCGGACAGGTGCTCGAAACGCATCTCAGTTGGGCGGCTGACCGGCTTGGTTTCCGCGCGATTACGCCGGTGTTTGACGGGGCCGAAGAGGAAGAAATCGAAGCTGAATTGGGCCGCGCCTGGATGATTGATCGGGCGTGGAATGAGATCACCGCGCGTGCATGGCAGTGGTTGGCTGACGAGGGATACGATACTGAGTATCTCGAAGACGACGAAGAAGTGTGCCGGTTGTATATCGATCACTGGATTGGTCATACGGGGCGTTACGACGCTGAGCGTTTGGCGTTAGAGTACGTCTACGCGCGCCGCGCTGTACTTTGCGAGTGGCTGCTTGAACGCGGATATGCGCCTGAAGATACGGTGACGTTCTTCGAAACCCGCCCGGTCACTATCGATGAGCGCGAACGCCGTGACGAAAACGCGCGCCGGGCTGTGCTTGAACTCTGGATCGAGCATGTGACCGGCGAGCTGCCCGCTGCTGGATTGCCGAGCGAGGAACTGCGCGAGCTGGCTCGCCGTGTTTCGCTTAAATACGAGCACCCGATCCCGATCTTTGGCAAGCAGCGGCTCTTCGATGGTAAGACCGGTGAAGCGTTCGACCAGCCTGTAACGGTTGGTATCATTCACATGCTCAAGCTGGCGCACCTGGTCGAGGACAAGGTACACGCCCGTTCGACGGGACCATACAGCCTCGTGACCCAGCAACCGCTGGGTGGTAAGGCGCAGTTCGGTGGTCAGCGTTTCGGCGAGATGGAAGTGTGGGCGCTGGAGGCTTACGGCGCGGCGCACACGCTGCAAGAAATGCTCACGGTCAAGTCGGATGATGTCCAGGGCCGTGTCAAGACCTACGAAGCCATCGTCAAGGGCGAACCGATTGAAGAACCAGGTGTCCCGGCGAGCTTCCGTGTACTGGTCAAGGAACTACAGAGCCTCGGCCTGGCGGTAGAAGCTATCACTGACTCCGGTGAGGTGATCAAGTTCGGCAAGGACGAAGAGAAATCGCGCCAGCCGAAGATGCCGATGGGCCTGTTGGGTCTGGCGGGCAATAACCGCTAACCCGGCACATACTTGCTAATCCTGTAATCCAACGCGCGGGCGAACGAAACCGATCTGCTCGCGCGTTTTGTTTTGCCCGGATATTTGCAAGTTTTTTATATTTGATTTACACTTCCACGCCGGATGTGACGGTTTTTAACCCGCAGCGTTGCTGACAGAGAGAGCAAAGTAATGTCGAAATGTATCTGCCCATATTGTGGCAAAGAGTTACCCAATCCTGAAAAACTGCCCTGGCACTTGAGCCGCGAGTGTCCAGCGTTCGCATCCAGGCACGAGTCCAGTGCCGGTGACAATCAGCGCGAGAAATCCGCTCACCAGGAGCGTTAATTGACTCGGGCAGTTTATCGGCGAATAACGCACAAAAAATGGCGCATATGCGCCGTTTTTTGTTGTGTGCAGCGGGTGAGCGTTTATCATGCGTGGGGGATGCGCGTTGTACGGGTAAAGCAACGGTTGTACAATCACACATATCATAAGTTAGAGACTACAGCATTTAAGGTACAGCGATTAACGGTCCACAATGGAAGGTGACACCCATCATGACCCTTTTCAGACGTTCGACTCTGGTCCCGTTGGGACTGGTGTTACTGCTGCTGCTGGCTTTACCGGCGTGCAGCCTCAGCAGCGGCGGCGATGATGAGCGCGACTCGGATGCCGAGCCGACTTTACCCGCCACGATTACACCGATCCCAACACGAACATCGTTCCCCACCTTTACCCCGTTTCCGACTTTAACGCCGGGGGGGGGCTTTGTGCCGGTAGTGCCAACGGCCACACGCATCGCGTTTTTGCCGACGGCGACGCCTTTCCCGACCTGGACGCCGCAGCAGGCCGCGCCAACGAGCCTGCCGTATGACGTGCGCATCACCTATCCGGTCAGTGGCAGCCAGATCGCGGGCTATATCACAGTAGTTGGCAGCGCCAGCCACCCGCGTTTTTTGCAGTATGCGTTGGAGTGGGGTCCCGATCCTAACCCTGGCAACCTGTGGTTTGCGCTGAGCAACCCGCGCACACAGCCCGTAATCAGTGGCGGGTTAGGCAGTTGGAACACCACTACGCTCACAGACGGTAATTACCAACTGCGCGTGCATGTCTGGTTGAATGACGGCACGGAAACTTTCGCACTTGTTACCGGGCTGCGCATCTCGAACCAGCTTCCGACCGCTGTGCCGACGCTGACGCCCACACCCAGGCCGAACCGCCCGCCGCGCATCGATCCGATCCCCAGCCAGCAGGTCAACGCTGGATCGCAGATCAACATCCCGGTTTCGACCAGCGATCCCGATGGGGATACGGTCAATCTGTTTGCGACAACCAGCAATGAAGCGATTGCAACGGCGCAGGTGACCGGCACTTCGCAGATTACCGTATCCGGCGTGACGGCGGGATCGGCGACGATCACGGTCACGGCGAACGACAATAACGGTGGACTGGTCAGCACTGCGTTTATCGTGACTGTTCAGGGACAGAACCAGGCTCCGACGGTTAGCCCTATCCTGGGGCAAACGCTCGATGTGGGGCAGTTCAAGGATGTGGCGCTGGCTGCTTCTGATCCGGATGGTGATCTGCTGACGGTTACGGCCTTGTCTGACAATCCGGACATTATCGCAGCGGACGCGATCAATACGTCCTCCGTGCGCTTGAACGGCATCACTGTTGGATCGGCGAATGTAACGGTTTCGGTCAGTGACAGCCAGGGCGCGACGATCCGCACAACGTTCCAGGTGACGGTCGGCAGGCCCAACCAATCGCCGCAGATCAGCACGATTGCCCTGAAGACGCTCAGCGCCGGGGATACGCTGCTGGTGAATTATACCGCGGTCGATCCGGATGGCGATGCGCTGCAACATGACGTGAGTTCGGACACTCCGAACGTCGTCACGGCGACGATCACCACGCCCGGCACGATCCAACTGGTGGCGGGCCAGCCTGGTCCGGCGACAGTGACACTGACGGTCGATGACGGTGTTAACCAACCATCGATTGCCACGTTCCCGGTGACGGTTGTGGCGGGCAATGTCGCGCCGGTCATTGATCCGATTGCGCCACAGACGATGAGCGTGGGCGAAACCCGCGACCTGTCCTATACGGTCACCGATCCGGAGGGCGATTCGCTGGATGAGTCGGTCACTTCGGATAATCCCGGCGTCGTCACTGCGTCGATATCCAGCCCCGGCACGATCACGCTGAACGGTGTCTCGGCGGGGACGGCGACCGTGACGCTAACGGTGAATGATGGCAACAATCCGGATGTCACCGAGTCGTTTACCGTGTCGGTGGCGGCGGTGAACCAACCCCCGGCAATTGAAACGATCCCGCTGCAAGTGCTCAACGTTGGTGAAACCCTGGACGTGCCTTACACGGCGAGCGATCCGGAAGGCGACCCGCTGAGCGCCAGCGCGAGTTCGGATAATCCGGGCGTGGTGACGGCGGCGGTGAATGCGCCGGGCACGATCACGCTGCAAGCGGTCGGGGCGGGGAGCGCGACAGTCACGCTATCGGTGACGGACAACGTCAACCCGGCGGTGACGACCGCGTTCACGGTGACGGTCAACGCGCCGAACAACCCGCCGCAGGTGCAAGATATCGCGCCGCAGGCGATGAACGTCGGAGAAACGCTGGACGTGCCCTATACGGCGAGCGATCCGGACGGCGACCCGCTGAGCGCCAGCGCGAGTTCGGATAATCCGGGCGTGGTGACGGCGG
>CAZMNL010000105.1:0-8689 GCA_964567525.1 uncultured Anaerolineaceae bacterium | reverse complement strand
ATACTGTTGTTACGGGTACTCATTGTGGTTGAAGGGGATGCACCATGAGTGATTATGCGGGGCAGGGGATCAACGCCCCTCAACATGTGATAGCATTTGTGAATCCGGCGGCGGGGTCCAAGCGCGGCACTGTAGTACACGAACGCCTGAAAGAGTTTCAGGAGCCGCGTATCACCCTGCATGTCACGACGGTGGATTTTGACTTCGCTCAGGCGATCCGTGAGGGATTGGACAGCGGCGCGGATCGCATCCTGGTCGCGGGCGGTGATGGCACATTGATGCAGAGTGTTTCCGGTGCGGTCAATGTGATGGGCAATGATACGCTGCCGGTGGGCTGGGTTCCCACCGGAACAGGTAATGTCGTTTCGGGTTTTTTGGGCATCCCGCACCGGTTGGATACCGCGATCAAGCTGGCGTTAGGGGCCGGCAAACTCCGCGAGATCGACCTGGCGAAAGTTAACGATCAATGCTCCGTGCTGCGTATTTCGACCGGGTTTGAGGCGGAAACGGCGGTTAATGTTTCCCGCGAGGATAAAGACCGCCTGGGACTGCTGGCGTATGGTATTTCCGGCGTGCGTTCGCTGGCACAGGCAAAACCGGTGGAGTATCTGATCTCGCTGGATGGACAGCCGCCGCTGCGCGTGGAAGGCATCACCGCGTTTGTGACGGCAACCGGGGCGCTGACGTGGATCAATGGGCTGGACGTGATCAACGAGGCGATTCAGCCGGACGATGGTCTGCTGTATGCGGGAGTGTGGCGTCCGCTGAACCCCGAACGGGTGTTGACCAGCGTGACGCACCTGATTACGGGGAACGGCTTACCGCCGGAGTCCATTCTGTATTTTACCGCGCGCAAACGGATTGTGATCGATACAAAAGTGCCGCAAAATACGCAGATTGACGGCGATTCATTAGGCAAGACCCCGATTATCGCCGATCTGCTGCCCAAAGCGCTGCGCATTGTCGTGCCGCGTGACCAGCGTGGCTTGTCGCACCGGGACCGGCTCTCGCGCGGTCAGGCGGATGAAACCGGCGCTAATGTGGATTGACGGGTTCGCAGGGCAGTCGGAATCCGAATGTGCTGCCTTCACCCAGCTTGCTTTCCACGAAGACCGAACCACCGTGTTTTTCTACGATTGTTTTGACAATTGCCAGCCCCAGCCCGGAACCTTCTATTGGCGCGGTGTCGTTATTCCGCACGCGGTAGAATTGGTCGAACAAGTGCGGGATATGCTCTTGCGGGATGCCTAATCCCTGGTCAATAACGCGCACAACGATGTGCGCAGCGGCTTCTTGCGCGTGGATCGTTACCGGGCCGCCGCGCGGTGAATACTTGATCGCGTTATGTACCAGGTTGGCGACTACACTTTCGAGCCGGTGAGCGTCTCCTGACAAGGGGCAATCCATTTCGGATAGTTCTACGCTGATCGTCACGCCCTGCTGCTGTGCGAAGCCTTCCAGGTGAACCAGCGCGCGCCTGATAACCTCGCTGATATCGAATGGCTGTATGTTGAGTGGGCTGTGCGAACTGAGCCAGGCCATATCCTCGATCTGGTGAACCTGGTTGAGCATCGATACCAGGCTCAGGCGGGCTTTGTGTACGAAACGTGTTTGCCGGTCGTGGAGTTCTCCTGCGGCCTCGACCAGATCGATAAAGCTTTTGGCGGAGGCCAATGGCCCTTTCAGATTATGCACAATCTCGCTCATCAAGACGGCGGGGTTTGCCGGGGCCAACTCCTGGTGATCGGCGGCGCTTATGATCTGTACCCAATGCGGATCGTCATCCCCAAAAGCAACTTGTGCGCGCAGAACAGTTTGCCCCTGGTGGACGCTCTCAACGAGCGACAGCAAGGGGGCCGCTTCGGGAATATCCGCCAGAGAATGCCCAGCGATATCCTCAGATGCATGGTGCAGTATCCGTTCAGCAGCAGAATTTAAGTGGCTGATCCGCGCTTGTTCATCAATCACAATTACGGCATCGGTTGAATGCTGGCAGAGCGCCAGCAGCGCATCAGCGTGAATCGTCCGTAGAGTCATGCGGTTGTGAGGCTCCCTGTAGAACTCCGGGTAGATCGCGTAAGGCATAGGCGACGCGCGTACCGTGCCATGTGAGCAGGCTGCCGTCAACCAGGTAAATCTGGTTACGGTGAGCGGCGGGGATGTTCAGTTCGTACATAGTTTGTGCGTCCGCCTCGCCAAAGGCGTAAGGTTCGCTGGGCAGCAGCACGATATCCGGTTGCGCTTGCTGGACTTCTTCTAACGTGATGCGCGGGTAACGCCGGTCACGACCCGTCACGCGCGGATCGTCGTCGGGCAGCGCCTGTGCTTCTCCCAGGTCAGCCGCCAGCGGGAACCGGCGTTCGCGGTCGGCAAAAACATTCAGACCGCCGCAGACGCGCAGGACATCGTGTGCATAGGTGTCACGGTTGAAGGTCATCCAGGGATCGCGCCAGATGGGAACGAACACGCGCGCCGGGATCATGACCTGTGCTGCGGCTTTCTGATAATCATACGCGCGCTCGATCTCGCGCACGCGGGCCGACATCACGCCGTGATCGAACACCGTCATGATGTCCCACAGCAGGTTGAGCGTGTCGAAGATCGAACGCGGCCCGCTGACCCAGATCGGAATACCCGCATTGTGCAGCGCTTGCGCGTCTTCCCGGCGGTTTTCTTCGTCGTTGAGCAGCACCAGGTCGGGGCGCAGGGCGATAATCCGTTCCAGGTCGGGATTCTTCGTGCCGCCCATTTTGGGCAGGCTGGCGACACCTTGCGCCGGGTGAATGCAGTAGTCAGTGACGGCGATCAGCCGGTCGCCCAGGTCCAGGTCAAACAGCGACTCGGTCACACTGGGGACGAGCGATACCACCCGTCGCGGCACGTGCGCCAATGGCTGTTCAACCGGAGTGGGAAAGGCGACAGCGGGTGACTCGTGTTCCACGTGACGATCCTCTGCTGAGCCTGGAGTCACCTGCCGGACCCTGGCGCGTACCGTTCGCTCAGCGTGACGGTGATTGCCCGGTTACCCCAGACTTCCACTTCACCACTTGGGCCGAAGGCTATCGCCGAACTGTGTCCCAATCCCAGGCCGTAAGCTGCGCCGCTGCCGTGGACGTAATCGCGCAGCAAAGCGGCGTTTTCCGGTTTGTAATTCGCCATGATGATCGCGCCTGCGAGCCACGTTAACCCGGTGGTGAAGGCGTCACCGCGCGGGCTGAATGCACCAAACAGCATGGCGCTGCGCCCGATAGCGTAAACTGTTGCGCCGCGCTCAAAGGCTGATGCGATGGCGTCCATCACCACACCGGGCAGGGCGTCATGCAGCACGTCATATTGTGGGCCATTACCCAGGATGATCACACCAGCCTCGCTCAACTGCGTGGACAGTGTCTCATCGTCTTCGCTGAGGATATCGACCAGGTACCCGGTGCGTGCGCCTAATTCGCGCAGGGCGTCCATATCCTGGTCCGCCGTTTCGATATCGCTTGCGGCCCAGATATAGGCGAGCGGGCCTTGCGAAGTGGTGCGTCCGAGCATGTGGGCTTCGATGCTCGAAGCAGCGTCCGAATCGGCACTGCTTCCACCGCCGGACAACACCAGCCATCCACGCCCGCCGCGCCAGTGAAAAATGTTATGCTGCGGCATGAGAGTTCGTTTTGCCCCCTGTTTTTACCTGCCGGGCTTCAATCCGGCAGCACGTATGATGCCACTGCCGCCGCCATCAGACTCACCGCCAGCGGGATGACCACTTCGTCATCAAAGTCAAAGCGGGGATGATGGTGCGGATAGTCCAGCTCGCGTTCCGGGTTTGCCGAGCCGACGAAGAAAAACGTCCCCGGCACGGCGTCGAGGAAGTAGGACATATCTTCGGCGGCCATTGTGCGGTAATCGTTGATGATCGTCAGTTCTGGTGCGACCTGCGCAAATACACTGCGAAGCTGCGCGTTAACTTCTGGCGCATTGACCACCGGCAGCGTATTTTGTTCGACAAACACATCCACCTCGCAACCCAACGCTGCGGCGATCCCGCTGGCAATGGCGCGCAGACGATCTTCCAGCAGGTGCAGCGTGGCGTTATCGAAGGCACGAATTGTGCCCCGCAGGCGTGCATCCGGCGGGATGACGTTAAACGAGTCGCCTGCCTTAAACTCCGTGACGGAAACGACGCCGACGTTAACCGGGTTCAGGTTACGACTGACGATGGTTTGCAGCGCCGATACGATCTGGCTGGCGGTCACAATCGGATCGTGGGCTTCGTGAGGGATGGCTCCATGTCCCCCTTTGCCGGTGACAGTAATCTTAAAATCGGCGGCAGCGGCCATCATAGGTCCGTCCACCAATGCCAGCGCCCCCACCGGTACTTCGTTCCAGAAATGCAAGCCCAGTGCAATATCGGGTTTGGGATCGTGCAGCGCGCCATCCTTGATCATGGCATCCGCGCCAATACCGATCTCTTCCGCCGGTTGGAACACGAATTTGACCCGGCCTCGCATCTGGCCCCGGTAGGTGCTGAGCAGTTCGGCTACCGCCAGCGCAACAGCGGTATGCCCATCGTGCCCGCAGGCGTGCATCACGTTCGGTGTCTGCGATGCGTAGCTGGTTTCGTTCTCTTCCTGGATCGGCAGTGCGTCCATATCCGCGCGTACCAGGATCGTTGGGCCGTCTTTGCTTCCTTCCAGTAAGCCCATCACGCCGGTTTTTCCGACGCCGGTTTGTATTTCCAGGCCCAGCCGCGCGAGTTCTTCGGCGACGATACCGGCGGTGCGTACTTCTTGAAAACCGAGTTCAGGGTGCTGGTGCAGATCGCGGCGGCGTGCAATCCAGGCATCCTTGCGCGCTGCAATCATGGGTTTGAAGTCGATCAAAACAGGTACTCCTGACGTTGCGTGCCGGTTTGCATAACCGGCAGATCTGCGCTTGCGGGCTTATCGCAAATGAAACACGCGAAATGATTCGGAATAGTACGGCCTGTCTTCGGCCATTTGTGTATCGACGTTTTCGCGCTGACGTTGTTCCATCGCGTCCATGTCGGCGATCTGGCTTTTATGTTCGCGCAGGGCCGCAATTTTGGTTTCCAGGTGGTCCGTCACGTTGATCTTGATATTTGGCTCGTGTGTGCCGCACAGATAGACGTGTAGGACTTTGTGCGGTTCCAATCCTTCCACCCGGTACAGTTCGGGAAATGCCAGGTGATCGCGCGCCGCTGGAAACACTGCATCCAGGACCGCGTCGCCAATCGCCCGGTGATCGGGGTGATTGATGTAATGCGTACCATACCAGCGCGCGGTCGGATCGTTGGTGACGACGATATCGGGCGTTTTGAGCCGGATCAGGCGCGCAAGCTGGCGGCGCAGTTCCAGCGTGGGCTGAAGCTCGCCGTCCGGGTGGCGCAGGAAGATCACCTCTTTGACTCCCAGCCGGGCAGCGGCGGCGCGTTCTTCGGTTTCACGCACGCTGAGCAATTCCTCTGATGTGATCGCTCGATCATTCGAGCCTTTGTCACCGCTGGTCGCCAGCACAAAGGTGATATGCCGTCCTTCGGCGGCCCATCTGGCGAATGTGCCTCCGCAGAAAAATTCAGGATCATCAGGGTGGGCAAAAATACCCATCACACGGGTGAGTGTGTTTTCACTCATAGAGCTGTTTAATCTCCCCCACTGCCGCGATCTTTATCGCGTTTGCCGCGCCGCTTGTCGCGTTTGGGCTTGCCACCCCGGCGGCGACTGCGGGGTTGGCGGCTGGTTTGGCGCTCGCTGGGATTTGGCGAGGATTCTTCTGGTTGTTCGTCCATAAACTGTTCTGGCCCTGGTTCGTGAAGAGTCTCAACCGCTGCCTGCGGCGCATCTGTTTCGGGTTGGGGTGGGCGATGTGCGCCACAGTCACACCCGCCGGATTCATGCTTGGAACAGCCCGCCGCAGCTTTCGCTTTCAACGCTTCCCATTCTTCTAATGGGATGATCTCTTCGCGCTCAACCAGGTGGCGCGTATCGTCCACGATCACCGTCACAGCGTCTTGCAGCGGGTGAACATCGATCACTTTGCCTTCACCGTGCGGCGTACCGATACGCTTGTTCCGTTTGGGCAGGTGTTTGCGCGCTTCGACGTATTGTTCGTATTCGTAAATCAAGCAGCAGCGCAGCCGCCCGCACATCCCGGTGATCTCCGACGGGTTGAGCGAGATTCCCTGCGCCTTTGCCATTTTGATCGAGATCGGGCTGAAGTCGGTCAGGAATGTGCTGCAACAACGCGGGATACCACACGCGCCCATGCCGCCAATGATCTTGGCGACATCACGCGGCCCAATCTGGCGCATGTCAATTTTGGCTTTAAAGCCGCGTTGCAGTTCGCTGCGGAGCTTGCCGGTGTTGATACGTTCTTCGGCGCTGAACAGAAATGTCAGCAGCGAACCGTCGAAATTGTACTGTGCTGCCACAAATTTGACATTCTCAAAACCGCCCATGTCGGCGGCTTTTTCGCGGCACGTGATCAGCGCCTCGACCTCGCGTGACTTCCAGAGCTGCTGGCTCATCAGGTCGGTGGGGGTGGCGATGCGCAGGATCGGTTTGTAGTCACGTTCGGCATCGTCATCCTGTGGGGTAAGCAGGTTCATGACCTGCCCGATCTGGCGTCCGCGCGTGGTTTCAACGATCACATGATCGCCTACGCGAATATCAGCCAGGTGATCGCAACTGAAATGATACAACTTGCCTACTTCGAAGAAACGTACACCGGCAATGTTTTTGGTTAAAACGGTCGTGTGAGTCTCTTCCGGGTGGCTTGCCATAAAAATGCCTCGCTATCGATAACGTAACGGGTTATCGCTGGCGTACAGGCCAGCGGTTTTGTTTGTTTGGGCGTGATTGTGTGTGGTTTTAACAATCGCGCATGATCTTAGAGCTACAACTATAGAAGAGATACTACCTGTTTGCAACACCTCGCATCCTCAAAACGCGTTGTTTGCGGCGCGTGTAAAATTGTACAAACCACCTGTTCGGTGTATGCTGGTGGCGATGAGTGGTGTGTTGATAGGAGTTGGTAGCGTATGCGGCAATATCGGGTATTCAAACGTCTGACACTCGGCGCGGTTTTACTGGCGGTGGTCCTGGTGGCTTCAGCGTGCTATAAAGATGCGGGTGAGGACTTGCAGCCAACGTCGCGGCAGGTCAATCTGACCGATATCGCGCCCACGACACCGGCCCCGCCGCCGACTCTCGCGCCGACCCATACGGCGCTGCCTACCGCAGCCCCGGAGGTAACGGCGACTCGCACGCTTGTGCCGACCACGACCCCGGCGGATTTTGTGGCTCCTTCGCCGACCGCATCGCCGGAGGACACCGGCAGAGAAGCCGACACCGCGTCTGCGCTGACCGTTGATGAACCGGATATGACTCCCACACAGTTTTCACCGAGTGTCACGCTTGAGGCGAGTCAACTCACTGCTACCGAGATCGTGATCACGACGCCGGGGATGAGTGACATCATGCCGTCACCTACGCCAACCCCGACGATTGACCCGTCCAATATGCCGACGCCGACCGCGATCCCGCTCGAAGAAAATCCTTGCATTCACATTGTGCGCGCCAATGATACGCTGTATTCTATTTCGCAGGATAACGGTGTGCTGCTGGCTGACCTGGTGGCTGAAAACCCTCAGTATCTCGGTGGGAATCCCAACACGCCACTGCAAATCGGCTGGCTGTTACAAATCCCTGGTTGCGAAACCGATGAGGAACCGCTTGATGAGGCCGGTGAGGTAACGCTTACGCCCGGCGCGGTGGTGGGTACACCGGGCAGCGGCGGAACCGTGATCCATGTGGTGCAGGCGGGTGAGGGGATTTATTCGATTGCCCGGCAGTATGGCGTCGAACCGCAGGCCATCGTGGACGCTAATGGGCTGGCGAATCCAAACCTGATTTACCCCGGCGATGAGTTGATCATTCCGCTGCCGCAGTAGCGTTTTGGGTGGGTGATGATGTGTTTTCCAGGGGGCAGAGTGTTGATTTTAGAGACTCTGCCCCTGTCTATTTGCGAATGATAGACGTATCAGGCTCCGCCGCCGTATTTGTTACGCAGCAGATCGAGCACGGAACTGGCATCAACGGCATCTTTGCCGCCCATCAGGGACAGGCCGCCCAGGAACCCGCTTTTGGATTCGCGGCTTTCTACGTCCATGGTCAGTTCGTCAAAGGCGTCTTCCGGCAGACTGCGCAGCATCTTCTGTTCGTCTTCGTCCAGGTCGTAATCCCCCAGTACTTCGTCGGGTTTGCTGAGCAGCTTGGTGCGGAAATCTTCATCGGTAAGTGCGCGGCTGATGATTGTGGTGAGGACTTCTTTGGCCATGGTGTTCTCCTTGAGATAGATAAGTTGTCCGGTGGGCTAAATGAATATGTGGACAGGTGACATTGTCGCAATCGCATTGAACTGATTATATTATTGTAGGAAAAAAGCGCACTTTGCGCACTTTCTACATCTTTTTTGCGCGTTATTTATGCTTTCTTTTCACAGGAGTTACCCATGCCGCACTGCGACCGGCGGTCGCACCGGCACCACAAAGAGATGAAAATGGGCGGGGATCGCCCTACACCCGACGGTCAAACCGTCGGGCTATACACCTGCTGGACCGCAAAGCGGCCCGCTGATCGCGCGTTTAGCCCCGTTTACGGGGTGGCCGACCTGTAGCTCGGCCCAT
>CAZMNL010000104.1:0-8690 GCA_964567525.1 uncultured Anaerolineaceae bacterium | reverse complement strand
GGTCAGCACATACGGCGCAAGCTGTTTCACATCATCCGGCAGCACGAACCGGCGTCCGTCAATTGCGGCGCGCGCCTGTGCCGTGCGGTAGAGAACCAGGGTCGCGCGTGGACTTGCGCCCAGGTCAATCTCGTCAAAGGCGCGCGTGCGCCGCACGATGGTGACGAGATACTGCTGCACCGCTTCGGCCACGTGGATTTCGCGCACATCGCGGATCAGGCCCATGATCGTTTCCGGTGTGGTGACCGATTCCAGTGTTTCCAGCGGGTCGTCGGTGCGGAAGCGCAGCACCAGCGCGTTTTCCTGTTCCTCGGACGGGTAGCCAATGGCGACGCGCATCAGGAAGCGATCTAACTGCGCTTCGGGCAGCGGAAACGTACCTTCGAGTTCGATGGGGTTCTGTGTCGCCATCACCAGGAACGGGCGGGGCAGGGGGCGCGTCACGCCGTCTACCGTCAATTGGCGTTCCTGCATCCCTTCCAGCAGGGCGCTCTGCGTGCGCGGCGTGGCGCGGTTGATCTCGTCCGCCAGCACCACCTGGCTGATGATCGGGCCGGGCCGGAACTCGAACTCCTGGGTTTTCATGTTGTAATAGTTTATGCCGGTCACATCACTGGGCAGTAAGTCGGGTGTGAACTGGATGCGGTGGAACGTGCAGCCCAGCGATACGGACAGCGCCTTTGCCAGCGTGGTTTTACCTGTGCCGGGCACATCTTCCAGCAGGACGTGACCCTCGCTGAGCACGGCTACAAGCATCAGGTCGATCACGTTATCTTTGCCCACGATCACGCGCTTGACGTTTTCACGGATGCGGGCGGCGGTTTCCTGGATCATTATGGCTCCTTGAGTGTGGGGCAGGGGCAAAGCAAGTATTGCAGTCTCTATCAAGAATAACCGATACCGGGCGTGTTTGGTTCACGGGTTTCCGGGCGGAATGGCCTAGACCGGGGGCCAGGGGTGGTTTGGACCGGGGCCGGGTTGGGGGAAGGTCGGCTCGGCGATCAAGCGCTGCACACGTCCGCGCAGGGCGTCGATCTCGATAGGTTGCAGCAGGGGGGCAAGCTGCTGGCGCAGGGGGGAGCCGGTCGTTTCCACTTTTTCGCACAGCATGTTGATGTCGCCGATGAGCGCCTCGGCGATGGGCTGGCCCGCAAATTCCCAGATGACAGTGCGCAGCTTGTTGTGTGGGTGGAAGGTCAGACCGTGATCGATGCCCCACAGCTTGCCGGTGCTGTTGAGCAGGATATGCCCGCCCTTACGATCCGCGTTATTGACCAGGGCGTCAAAAACGGCAAAGTGGTTCAACTGTGTTACAAAGCGGTCATCGAGATTGAAATAGTTGATCGCCGGGTCGTGTTCGACAAACAACTGGATCGACCCGATACCGCTCGGCCCTTCGCGGAGCACCGTTGGCGGCACAATGTGCCAGCCCAACGCCTCGGACACCCGGTAGGCGGCGGTTTCGCGGTAACACAGCGTGCCGTCGGGAAAATCCCACAACGGGCGCTCGCCGCGCTGCGGTTTGTAGATCGCCGTCGCCTGGTGGGCGTCGCTGCTGATCTGTACCAGCGTGGAATAGTTCGATCCCCACAGCCTGACATTTTGCAGGGCCGTGATTTCGCCATGCGTGAGCAACTGCTCCGCCTGTTCGATAGTGATGCTGGGCGGTGTCGGCTGTTCCGGCTCGTCGTCCGGGAGATGGTGGGGCGGGATATGGGCGTTCATCAGGTCCAGTAATAGGTCATATAACCGTTCGATTTCGGGTTGGCGCGGCCTTTACTGACCACAGATTGAGCGTGCAGGCTGAGCGTGCGCATCTGTGCGCGCGTGCCCCACATCCGCACGACTTGAGGCTGAGGTTCTTCGTTGAGTTCTTCGAAGGATGACTCCTCGGTGACGAGTTCCTGCGCCACCAGCAGGATCAGGTCGCGCACTTCGTCATAGCCCAAACCCATCTGGGCGACGCGGAACAGGCTTTCGATTGGCTCGCGCAGCGCCATGTCCCACTCTGTGAGATTAGACTCGGCTTCCTGCGCGTCAGGAAAACGTTCTTCCAGAGTTTCCAGGATTTCATCGATTGCTTCGGCAAGCGCCTGGGCTTGCTGTTTCTCGATCAGCAGTGTCACCATCTCAACACCTTTGCCTGCTTGCAAGTAAAACTCGCGCTGGCCTTTGGGGCCGATGGTTCCAACCGTCACGAAATCGACGGGATCGAGCAGTATTTCGTGACCAGGCATGGGGGATTCCCTTTCACAAATGCAAAATGCGCACGGATATCAACGTCAGCGCAGAACCGTTAACCACCATTGTAGGGGCGTAAAGGAAGTGTGACAAGCGCAGATCGCCAAATCTTAACGCGATTTTAAACCTAGCCAGCGCCGAACGCGTCGAAAAGCCCTGCCTGGCTGCCCGGATGGTGTTTCATTTGGGCCGGGCGGGTTGTGGTTTATATCGTTAACGCGGATAATATAGGGGCGGTCGCTGCTTAGATAGATGATCGTGACCGATGCCGGAGAAATCTGCACACGTTGAAACATGTCCAGCGGCGCGCCCATATAGTGCGTGACTATCAGCTTGATCATATCACTGTGCGAGACGACGACGACGCGCCCTTTCGGATGGCGCGCGGCGACTGTTTCCAGCGCATCAATGGCGCGTGCCTGGGCCTGCCGGATAGTTTCGCCGCCGGGAAATTGGGCGCGACTGGGGTACAACTGAACGGTGTCCCATAGTTTTTGTTTGCGCAGTTTGTCCAGTTTTTCGCCCTGCCAGCTTCCAAACCGGACTTCTCCGACACCATCAAGGACCAGAGGCGTTAATTGGGCATGGTGCGCGGCAATCGCTTCCGCTGTTTCGCGCGTGCGTTCAAGTGGGCTGGTGTAAATGGCGGTCAGCGCTACGCCGGACAGCCGTTCACCCAGCGCGGTAGCCTGCGCTTTTCCGAGCGTGTTGAGATGCACGCCGGGTGTCCAACCGGCCAGGCGGCCCGTGTCAACCCAATCATTGACGGCGTGGCGAATCAAGATCAACTCGGTCATTTGACGATCACTTTCTGAATGATGGTGTATGCCATCAAGATGATAACACAAAGCCTGACGCGCTCCTAACAACTTCCAGACATTAGAGACGGGTATTATACGTGTTTTTTATTGCAAACTTTCTCGTACTGCACTAATGTTAAGACAATTATTGGCTGGCGTTCCAGAGTGATCTGATGGATACAACACAATTTCTGGCTTTCAAGTATTGGTGCGAGCAGTCCACTGAAGGTGTGCTCGCATTTGATCGTGAAGGTCGCGTGCTTATTCTGAACAAATGGTTGTGGGACTTGTTCGCGCTGCGCCGCACACCTCAGACAGTGGAAGCGCTGCTCGACCAGACCTCAACCCTGATACCCGATCTGGGAAAGCTGCTCATCCCGGTTCCGACTCAGGCACACATGCAGTGGGGCAGTCTTTCGATCAAGAATTACCAGCCAAAGCATATCACCTGGCAGCGCATTCCCTTAACGGAAGCGAACAAGACGGCTGGCACGCTGATGATCTTCCGTGACGCAACCACGCAGGGCCATACCGAACTCTCCAAGCAGTCGTTTTTGAGCATGATTTCGCATGACCTGCGCACACCGTTGAGCACGATTCTCGGTTATGCGGAGCTTTTGTGCAGCAGCCGCGATAACTTTTCCGACGACGAACAAACCGAGTTCCTGGGTCACATCATTAAAAACGCCAATCAACTGAACCGTTATGCGCAGATTGCGCTGGACGTGATGTATCTGGAAGCGGATTTGCAGACTTTTGAGACGGAGATCGTCTCGTTGGGGCGTTTTATCAATCATTGGCTAGGGGATGCGTCTCACCGGCTTGCGGCGGACCGGATCGTGCTGCAAAATGGTTTCCGTCAGGAACCCTATGCGCGGGTGGCCCCGGCAGCGATGCATCGCATTTTATATATTCTGGTCGAGTTTGCGCTGGCTGAGAGTCCGCCCGATGTGCCGGTTCATATCCAGCTTGGATTCGAGGATGATCGCGCACACGTGCTGATCAAACACCGCGCCCAGGGCTTGCATACCGAGGATATCCCTAATCTGTTTCGCCTGATGCACCCGCGCGATCTGAGCGAAGAAGGCCGGCCCCAGTTGCACCGGATGCAGCTTTATGTCGCTAACCTGTTGGCCCAGCGCCAGAATGCACAGCTTTCGATCAGCCAGGGTGACGATGACGTTTATGCGTTTGACCTGACTATGCCGCTGATGGCGCGCGACGCGATCCATTCCGAATAACCCTCACCTCCTATTATGTCGTTTTCGTGCTTGACAGCAGCCCGCCCAATCTGTAAGGTTGCTGTTGTTGTATGGTTGAATGCTGTTGGGCGGCGCTGCTGCCTGTCTATGGGAGAGAATGATCCTGATGAGCCGTGTGATCAATACCAACAGTCCCGGAAAAGCGCGCAATCAGATGATGCGCACCTCCGCCGAGCTGCTGCGTCACCTGAGCCAGAAGTCTGAACTGGATGCGGATGCTAAAGATATGGCCGCGATGCTCACCTTTTGCCTGCGGGAAATTGAAGACGGCATCGAAGAATCAGCGGAAGCGTGGGAAAAGCGCGATTACTGGATCAAGGCCGAGCAACTGCGCCAGCGGTGGGGCTGGGCCGGTAAAGCGGCGACCGAACTCGAAACCCTGGTGCTCAACGATGCTTGGGAGATACTCCCCGCAACGATGGCCGGTTTGCTGGCGCATTTTGCCGATATCACCGTGACCAAGTTCACGCGTGATGCGAGCGTCTGGCAAGGGGCCTATGCGCGTTTGCGCGAGAAACTGGGCCAGACGTAGGTTCGATTGCGGCAGGGGGATATGAGGCTGGTTCAAACGCGGCGGGCTTCCTATAATCTGCCTGTTGCGTCATATCCTTTTACTTGGTGGGAGCAAAGCCGGTGTCTATCGTCGAGTTTTTCCTGATCCTTGTCCTGGTGGCGATGCTGGGCGTGATTGTGATGGCCGCCAACTATGCGGACCGCAGGCGCAGTTCGGGCATGGTCTGGGCGGTGATCGTTGTGGTCCTGCTGATTAATCTGCTGCTGGTGCTTAACAGTGCGGCGACGGTGCTGGCGTCATCCGGCGCATTGGGCGAAGAGGCTGAAACCACGAGTCAGACCGCCGCCTGGGGGGGATTCGTGGCGTCGTTGATCGTGGCCGGGCTGGCGACGCTGCTGCTGTTCAGGCCGGTGCGTGAGCGCGTCGCGGTGATGTTTCCCCGCCAGGGCGAGGACAAAACCAGGCGCGAAGCTCCGCCTGAAGAAGAATCCGCAAGTGAGGCTATAAATCCCCAGCTACAGGATAACGACCAGCCATTGTTTCCCCAGATGCTGAATTACTACACGACGGAAAGTGTTGCGCCCCCCCTTGAAGCGCATGAATCGGACGCCCTGGAGTTGCGCGCGGACACCACGTCAGGCGCGTACCGGCTGCGCGGTTTCGATCCGGCTTCGTATGTGCATATGCTGGCGATCATCTTCGTGGTGTACCTGCTTGGCTCTCAGTTCATTAACTTTATCGTGGGCGGTGGTCTGGAAGGACTGGCCGAAACCTATGAAGAAGACGGGATCGATGTCTGGACCCTGTTGAGCAACAGCCTACCGCTGATCGTGCTGCCGTTCCTGGGGGTTGGGTTAGGAATCCGGCGCGGTTGGCGGCAGAGTCTCGACCGGTTGGGATTGGGACGCCTGACGCGCCAGGGATTGGCGGTTTCGCTCGGCGTCACGTTTGCGTTGTTCATGGGCCTGATCGTCGTGGGGCTGATCTGGATGACGGTGGTTCCGGAGGATGTGTACGAGGAGCAGACACGCGCGAGCGAAGCGCTCTCGCGCAGTGTCAGCACCATCGGGATCGCGTTCATGATCGCGGCGACGGCAGCCGTAGGGGAGGAGATCGCCTTTCGCGGCGCGTTGCAGCCGATGATTGGGTTCTGGCCGACGGCGGCGGTGTTCGCCCTGACACACACGCAGTACGCGCTGACTCCGGCGTGGCTGATCATCTTCGGGGTAGCGATTGCGTTTGGGTGGGTGCGGCAGCGTTATAACACGACCGTCGCTATCCTGACACACTTCTGGTACAACCTGTTTCAACTGCTGTTATTGTTTGTTGCGCCGGAAGAGACAATCGATTCGATTCTGCGCTTCTTCTGATGCAGGCGCGGTTTAACAGCGCACCACGCTATAGGGAACAACCACTTTGAATGACCCGTCAGCGATCCGCGATGTGACGATTGACAGTCAGGCGTTAGCGCGCAAGATGCGCGTGCGGGTCATCGTCCCGCCGGGCTTCGCACCGCACCGCGCCGCGCGCTATCCCGTACTGTATTTCCTGCATCCCTGGGGACTCAGTCCCGGTTACATTACCGACAAACTGAACATTCACCGCCACCTGTGGCAGGGCGTGCGTGCCGGAACGCTGCCCCCAATGGTGATCGCTATTCCGACCGGGTTCAAGAGCTTCTTTGTCAATGCTGCCGATCCGCCGGGGCATGACTGGACTCACATCGTGGAGAGCAACGACCGCTTTTTTCAGGATGCGTTGGATCAATATGGGCGCTATGGAGATTACCTGCTGCGCGAGGTGATCCCGTATGTTGAGCAGCACTACCCGGTGCGCACGGACTGTGCGGGACGCGCGATTGGTGGCATCTCGATGGGTGGGGCAGGGGCGGCGGTCCATGCCTTTTGCGCACCGGAGCGTTTCTGCGCGGTCGGGATTCACAGCCCCGCGTTGTTTGATGGGCCGCCGGGCCACAGCGGGCCGCCCTGGATATTCGGCCTGACGCCTGAGACGTTCGTGGCGCGTAGTCCCGCGCATCTGGCGCAGCGGCTCACGCTGGAAACACAGCCGCGTATCTTTCTGGATACCAGCAGCCGTGACGTGATGCGCGATCAGGTTGCATATTTACACCGCGCGCTGGAAGCGAACGGTATCGCGCACACGTATTCAGTGCCGGTAGGTGGTCACGACAAAACCTACTGGGAACCGCGTATGCCCGAATACCTGGCATTTTATGCGCAGGACTGGCGCTAAGCCGTGTTCAGGCGGGGATGACCGGGTACGACGTGATGTTCGCGGCAGCGCGCTTCGTAGGCTTCCGATGCGCCAACCAGGATGATCGGATCATCGTAGCGGGCCGGGTCGCCGTTGACCAGGCGTTGGGTGCGGCTGGCGTCTTCTCCACAGACCATACAGATCGCATGCAGTTTTTGCACTTCATCGGCGCGGCACAGCAGCATGGGCATAGAACCAAACGGTTCGCCGCGAAAGTCCATATCCAGCCCGGCAATGATCACGCGCACGCCGCGCGCCGCCAGAATTTCAACAACCTGTTCGATCCCGGCGTCAAAGAACTGCGCCTCATCAATGGCGGCGACGGTGGTATCCGGCTTGATCTGCTCAAGGATTTCATGCGCGGTGCTGGCTAAGTGCGCTTCAAAGTCCTGCCCATTGTGTGAGGTCACGCGCTGGATCGAGTAGCGGGTATCGAGGGCGGGCTTGAAGACCTGGACCTGCTGCCGGGCGATCATGGCGCGGCGCACGCGCCGGATGAGTTCTTCGGTCTTGCCGCTGAACATGCTGCCGCAGATGACTTCAACCCGGCCTGAGTGGTGGTTCATGATCGCTCCTTGCTGGAATCTGGTGCCCTAACACGCTATAAATCTACAAAAGAAAGGGCAGGATAGCTGTTTGAAAGCTCCTGCCCTTATTGTGGTTTATCCAGCCAGCCGCGCTTACTCGGCTTCTTCCTCAGTTTCGGGAAGTTCGTACCCTTGTGCGCGCAGCGCCTTCTTGGTGTCGGCCAGCACTTTACGCCCGATACCGGAGATCGCAAGGATGGCATCATCGCCACCTTCGTAAAAGCGTGCGAGCCAGTCACCAACAACCGCGATGCCGTTTTCAACGTAAATGTTGGTGTAGCGCTTGTCCAGGCCCAGTTCGTCGATGGACATGTCCGGCGAAGTGCGTTCTTCTTCGCGGGTTTCGGCTTCGGCCTTGAGTTGGTCGCGCACGCGCAGACGCTTCATGAAGCGGTCCACCTGGCCTTCGGTGTCTACGATGCGCTGCTCACCGGTATAGAACGGGTGGCAGGCCGAGCATACATCCGTGCGGATTTCCGGCACGGTAGCCCCGACGTTCCAGGTATTGCCACAGGCGCAGATGACCAGGGCTTCGGGGTACCACTTGGGATGAATTTCTTGCTTCATTGGGTTAGTGTCTACCTTTCCTATCACGGTTCCCCTGCGAGGGGTGATGCGTGATGGTTACTTCGGCTGACAGCTACGGCTGTGTCAGGACGAGTAAGATACGATAATTAAGCCCGGCGTGTAAATGTTAGGCCGATCCACAGAAATAATTTACCCGCTTGGTGTTTCCCTACGGCCACTTTTTAAGGTCCCCTTCCCTGGGGGAAGGGGGTAGGGGATGGGGTAATTATTTTTATGGCGTAGCCTTACGCCTGGGCGTTTTCTTCCGCCTGGGCCATGGCTTCGAGTTCAGCAGCCGGCACTACGCTGATGCTCTTGCGGTTTTTCTTGCCGGTTTCAAACATGACGAAGCCTTCGACCTTCGAGAAGATGGTGTAATCGCGGCCCATGCCAACATTCTCGCCCGGATGGAACTTGGTCCCGCGCTGGCGAACAATGATGTTGC
>CAZMNL010000103.1:0-8723 GCA_964567525.1 uncultured Anaerolineaceae bacterium | reverse complement strand
CCCTATCACGGTAACGGCCAACGATCTCTCCGATACCGACTCGGTTGAAGTGCCGGAACAGCCGACGCAGCTTGGCCGCAAACTGGCGGCGAAAGCGTTCGTCGTCACCGTCGAGATGCCACCGCCGCGCAGTTTCACCGCGCAGAAAGTGATCGCATCCGCCGAACTGCTGCGCGAAGCCGGGGTTGACTTCATCAACGTGTCTGACAGCCCTATGGCACGCATGCGCATGAGTCCCTGGGCGGTGTGCCACCTGATTCAAAACCGCGTCGGCATGGAAACCGTGCTGCACTTCCCCACACGGGGCCGTAACCTGCTGCGCGTGCAGGGCGATCTACTCGCGGCGCACGCGCTGCAAGTGCGCAATATCTTCGTGGTGATGGGCGACCCCACCGTGATCGGCGATTATCCCGACTCGTTCGATACCCATGATATCGTACCGTCCAGCCTGATATCGCTGATCAAGCAAAACCTGAACCAGGGTTTAGACCAGGCCGGGAACTCTATCGGGCAGCCCACCTCATTTGAGGTTGGCTGCGCGCTCAACGTCAATGCACACGACATCGACCGCGAGATTCGCCTGCTGCGCAAAAAGATGGAGTCCGGGGCCGATTTCGCGCTCACGCAGCCGGTGTACGACCCTGCCGTGCTGGAACGCTTCCTGGAACGTTACGCAGCCCAGCACGGCCCGCTGACGCTGCCGGTGCTGGTGGGCATCCTGCCGCTGTTCGGCACGCGGCATACACGCTTCCTGCACAACGAGATTCCCGGCATCGAAATTCCCGAAATGATCCAGCAGCGCATGGAAGACGCCGGAGATGACGCACCGCAGGAAGGGGTACGCATTGCGCAGGAACTGCTGCAACAGGTCCAACCGCTGGCACAGGGTATGTACCTGATGCCCGCCTTCGGGCGTTACGACCTGGCCGCCAGCGTGGTGGATGTCCTGGAACGCGCGCGGTCATAGCCGGTTTTTACCACAATCTTCCGGGTAACGATCCGGCCCCAGCATACAGAAGTTGGTATGCTGGGGCCGGATCGTGCTATGATGAAAAATAGTCATCAGGTCTGCTCACTGTGCGAAACATAATCCCCGGTTATGCGTAATAGGTATCGGGGATATCGCAAGCATTAGCACCGGAGATCAACCTATGCATACTGTCAAGCGCTTGCTGAACATGCTCATTATCACGGCGCTGCTGGCTCTGACTGCGATAGGGTGCGGCAGCAGTGACGACGATTCAAACACTGATAACGCCAACCTGCCGGAAGCGGAATCGCTGTTGCAGGACAGCGTTAACCAGATCACGGCGGCTGAAAGCATCGAAGTCGAAATGGATGTGAGCGGGTATCCTGTGCCGGTCAAATTTGACGGTCTGACCCTACCGTCGGAAACACCGCTGCATTTCAAATACGCGCGCGGCATCTTCCAGGCCCCGGATCGCATGAATGCCAGCATCCAGTTTAGCCTGGGCAATTTTTCGACCACCGCCGACCTGATCGCGCTGGATCGCGATCATTATTTTCGCGGCGATCTGCTCACCGCCAATCGCTGGATCAACGACGAACTGATCCAGGGATTCTCGCCTGCTGCCCTGCTCTCGCAGGAAATGGGCATCCCGTTCGCGCTGGCGTCCATCACGGGTCTGCAAATGCTCGGTCGCACACGGATGCAGGGCATTGATATGTTCCACCTCAGCGGCACGATCCAGGCCAACGCGGTACACTCGCTGACCTTCGGCTTGATGCGCAGCAAAGACGGCGAACTGAAGATCGAGGTCTACATCTCCGCCAATGACTACCGCGTTGCGCAAATCATGCTCACTGAGCCGCCCCCTACGACTGACGCACAAGATGAAACCACGACCTGGGAAATCAGCATCCTGAACTATAACCAGGCCGTTAACATTACCGCGCCATCAATGAACAACGGCGATTGACCATCCGGTTACACCGCGCGGAACCGGACAAACCAACGGAGTCACGTTCCTTTACTCGCCCACACCCATATCGAAGGAGAACAGACGCTTGGCTCTGCGGCGACTCAGGCCGTGCAGCGCCAGGCGTCTGACAAGCTGTGACGAGTCAGATAACACACACAAATCCACCGAAACTTCCTGTTTCGCCCTGGCTGGCGCTGTTCATCGTCAGTCTGCCGGTCTTCATCGGCGCGCTGGACCTGACCATCATCTCGGCTGTGCTGCCGGAAGTCATCATCAGTCTCGACCTGCCGGTAAAAGAGTATCTCGATCAGGCGTCCTGGGCGGTCAATGGCTACTTAATCGCCTATGCGCTCAGCATGACGTTTACCGGGCGGCTCTCGGACCTGTTCGGACGGCGTGTGATTTATATCGCCTGCTTGCTGGTTTTCATCGCCGGGTCTTACCTGGTCACGATCTACGACAACACAACGATCAACAAGTGGATCATCGACTTCCATTACGAAGTGCTCAACAGGGAGCCGCCGCGACTGGCCGAACAGCACCTCTACCTCGTGATTTTCGGGCGCGTGGTGCAGGCGTTTGGGGCGGGCGCGATGGTCCCGGTGACGATTGCGCTCGCCGGGGACCTGTTCCCCGCGCATCGCCGCGCCCGCCCCATCGGGCTGATCGGTGCGGTCGATACGCTAGGCTGGGTGCTAGGCCACCTGTACGGCGGCGTGATGGTGCGTTTTTTCGGCGCACATGGGGATCGTATCGTTGATGCGTTCGGCGGGGCGGGTATCACTATCGCCAAACCATCGTGGGAAACCCTGTTTATCCTGAATATTCCACTTAGTTTACTGGCGCTGGCCGGTGCATGGTGGGCGCTGCAATCGCTGCCACGCCCGCACCACCGGGGCCGTTTTGATGTGCTGGGCACACTGTTAATCTCGGCGGCGCTGGTTTTCTTGAATCTCGCATTGGGAACCAGCCCAGAAACCGCCGGTTCCGCATCGAGTTTCGAGGAATTACGGGGCAATACCACCAGCTACGCCGCGTACTTCCTGATCGCAGCAGCGGCGGCGTTTGTGCTGTTTATACTGGTCGAAACCCGTGTCCGGTCGCCGCTGATTCGCATAAAACTATTCGCCAGCCGTAATTTCTCTGTCTCGTCCCTGACAAACTTCCTGGTCGGTTTTTGCCTGGCTATTGGGCTGGTCAGCGCGCCGCTGCTGGTGAATTTCCGCGCCGACACACCCGCCACCGAAGATATCCAACATGCAGCCCATATCGCAGGCATTTTGCTGTCTGGCCTGACGATCCCGATGGCGCTGGTCGCGATTCCTGGCGGTTGGCTCAGCGACCGCTTTGGCTACCGGGTTCCCACCGTCGGTGGGTTGGCGCTGGCCTGCGTTGGTTTTCTGCTCACCGGTTTAACATGGGAATATGACACGCCTTACCTGCTGATGGGCGCGGAAATGGTGTTGATCGGCGTCGGATTGGGCCTGACGATTTCGCCGATTGGGACGGCGGCGCTCAATGATGTGGACGAACACGAGCGCGGTGTGGCCTCAGCCCTGGTTCTGATCCTGCGGCTGGTCGGCATGACGATTGCAATTTCCGGGTTGACAACTTATGCGCTGGAACGTTTCGACATCATCCGCGAAGACTATATTGCACCCGTGACGGGCGATGCCATTGACATCATCAACGCCGCACAGCAGGCGAACCTGGTCGCTGCGGTTGACGTGATCAGCGAACTGCAATTCATCGGTGCGGTGGTCAGCGGTATCGCGCTGCTCATCGCGCTGCTGATGCGCGGCGGCAAATACGCCACCCAACCGGATCAGGCCGGTACCAAACCGATTTAGCCCGCAGCACCGCATATCCCCTCATATCAATGCACGCCCGCTCAATCCCAGGTGAAGATCACCTGGGATTATGTCTTGTTGTGGCAATGCCCCCGCACACCTATAATTACGACAAGTCTACCATTCATGTGCATACCGACGGGGAAGATCATGTCTAATAGTTCTACCATCCACGTTCTGGCCGCTGTAAAAATCTCTGCCATGATGGATTTCCGTGACAATCTGAACAAAGACCCGCACCTTGCCGTGACCATTGTCACCAACGAACAAGACGCGCGCGACGTACTCGCCGATTCGCAGAAAAGAACGGATGTATTCATTGTTGATAACGCGCTGGGCAATGTCTTTGAGTTAATCAAGGACTTGCGCAAAACGTACCCGCGCCTGCTGATCATCCTGGTCGATCAGGAAGCCGACTTCGGGATGCCCGGCCACGCAGATGAGGTTTCCGTCGAGCCGTTCAAAGACGCTGACCTGCTCAAACGCATCAAGCGCCTGACCGAAGAACGCAGTCTGCAAACTCTGCGCGCCGACGCGCTGCCCCCGGTGCGCCAGTTTGCCAAGTCGCTGCGGCGGGCTGGCCCCGGCCTGTCCAAGGCGCAGGCGGCGGTTGAAGCGATTGCCGAACTGGGCTACGATTACGTGGCGTTCTATAACATCGTGCCCACCACGCCGCCCGAACTTAAACTGAGCGCGCAGGTAGGCCCCAACACGATCACAGGGATCGCACCACAACAGCAGAATTACGACGAATCGCTCGTCGGTTGGGTCGCTCAAAATGGGCAAAGCCGCATCATTGGGCCGGAAGATCAACCAAACCACCCGTTTGTCAAACAACAGCGTTTTGGTTCCGGAGCCTGTATCCCGGTCGGTATGACGCTGCGCTTCGGCGTAATCCTGGCGTGCCGCGAGCAACCCAACGCCATCACGGAACAAAATGTAATGATGCTGGAGCTGGTCAGTGCGCAGCTTGCCAGCGCACTCGCCAAGCAAGCCCGCTAGAAGTTAAACAATCCGTATCCTGAACAACTTTATCACACAAATGAGTATCGCATGACATCACCTATCACGATTGGGACCGCAACCAGCCAACCGGGTGCGCTCAGCTATGGGCAGTTTGACGCGGTTCCGCTGCCCACCGGGGGCATTGACAGTTTTCCGGTGATCATCGCGCAGGGCCACGATCCCGCCGGGCCGGTTTTGTGGCTGACCGCCAATATTCACGGCGGCGAATATGATGGACTCGCGGTGCTGCATGACCTGGTCACGCCGGAAATTGTGCCGCATTTAACCGGTACAATTGTCGCAATTCCCACGCTCAGCCCGGCGGGGCTGCGGACCGGCGAACGCAGCCCGTACTATCTGCACGGCAAAGACCCGAACCGGTTGTTCCCCGGCGCGCCGGACCTGGAAAGCACGCCGCAGACGATGACACCGCTGGCGCTGGAACTGGCTTACGAACGCCTGTTTGAACGCATTGACGCCACCGCAGACTATCTGATCGACCTGCACGATTACGGCATCCACGCGATCCCGTTCGCCATCCGTGACCCGGTGTTTTACCGCGAGCCGCGCGACCGGGCGGTAGCCGTTAAGCTGCAAGACGCCGTAGGCGATCTGCTCGATGCGCTGGGCCTGACCACCGTCAACGAGTACGCCTCCAAGCGCTATATCGAAATGAAACTGCATCGCTCGGTCAGCGGCGCAACGCTCAACCGCGCCCGCATCCCGGCCTTTACCATCGAAATTGGCGGCTACCAGCACGTCCACACGGCGAACGTCCGCGCAGTCGTGGCCGGGCTGCGTAATGTGATGCGCCGCATTGGGATGCTGCCCGGTGACCCCGAACCTGTGCCCCCGGTCCCGATCATCAAACCTGATTACCCCGTGCGCCGCGCCACGCACCCGCGCGTACCGGTTGCCTGTATTGTCCACCGGCTGGTTGAACCAGGCGACCTGGTTAAACCAGGAGATGCGCTTGCGCGCATGGTTGACATCTACGGGCGTCCGGTGGGGTCCGATGACGGTCTGCTGCGCACCGAACACGACGGATTTGTCCTGGGGACGTTTTCCGGCATTGCGTTTTATCCTAATGAATCTGTGTTCGGGCTGGCTATCCGGGATGATAACCATTTGATTGTACAGGTTCCAAGACGGTAGCCGGGTGCGTTGGGACTCAGGCGTAACTATGCTACAATTCACACAGTCCCTTTGCCCCAGGTCCGAGCTTAACCAATACTAACGGCAGGCAGGCAGCATGATCGGTTCCCAAATAGGTCCTTACGAAATCATCGATGAAATTGGACGCGGCGGCATGGCGACCGTTTTCCGGGCACGCCAGACCAACATGGACCGTTTTGTGGCATTGAAGATTATTCACAAAGCGGTGGCGGCGGAAAGCACCTCGCTGGATCGCTTTCAACGCGAAGCCCGCCTGATTGCCCGGCTGGAACATCCCCATATTCTGCCCGTCTACGATTACAACGGCAACCACGATCCACCCTATATCGTAATGCGTTACCTGCCCACCGGCACGCTCAAGGATATCCTGGTGCGTGATAAACTTGTCCTGCCTGAAACCGCCTTTCTCATCCGCCAGATTGCAACCGCGCTGGACTACGCGCACCGCCAGGGCGTGATCCACCGCGACATCAAGCCCTCTAACATCATGATCGACGCGGAGGGCAACGCATTTCTGACTGATTTTGGCATCGCGCGCATGATTGAGGCGACCGAGGGACTGACGGCCAGCGGAATCGCAGTCGGCACGCCCAATTACATGGCTCCCGAACAGGGTATGGGGATGTCGGTCGATGGCCGCGCGGACGTGTACGCGCTCGGCGTGATGCTGTTCGAGATGGCGACCGGCGAAACGCCTTACCAGGCCGATACCGCGATGGCCGTAATCCTCAAGCACATTAACGATCCGATCCCCCTCGCCTCGTCGATCAACCCCGACACGCCGCCGGAGATCGACCAGATCATCACTAAAGCGATGGCGAAAGACCCCGATGCGCGCTACCAGACGGCGACCGCCATGGCTGACGCGCTGACGACAGCTATCGGGGGATCGATCACCTCGACGCCTCACCATCTGCAAGCCATCGCCGAGCGCACGATTACCGAACTCAAAGCCGCGCGCGCCGCACCAAAAGATACCGCGCCACGTCAAAAACCAACCGAAGCCCCGACACAGGTCGGGGATGACGAAATCGTGCGCAAGAATCGCACACCATTGTTTGCGGGTGGGGCCGTGATCGCGCTGGCGGTGCTGGCTGCCGTATTGTTTCTGCTGTTCAGCAGCAGCGGCGACGATGGTGACGACGATACCAACGCGGCCAATACTGCCGCCGCATTCGCCGCCACCGAAACCGCCAGCAACCAACCCACCGACACCGCAGAACCAACCGCGACGGATACCGCCTCGCCGACGGCGGATGCGCTCGCAGATGCCAGCCCGGAAGCGGTCACGGTCGAGATTACCGGGTTGGCCCCTGACGACAGCGCCGAGATGCTGATGGTCAGCGTTTCGGCCAGCGCGCCGGAAAGCATCACCCGGTACCGGCTGGTCGTGCGCGATATGGTCGGCACAGAGATCGGGGAATATGTCCAGGTTCCGTCAGCACAGGGACAGATCGCCATCCCCCTTGATGACCTGGAAGCCGGAGAATATACCGTCATCGTCACCGCTTACGACGCGGCAGGGGCCGAACTCACCCAGTCCCCGCCGATCAGTTTTGTGTATACGCCACCGGCCACGCCAACAGCCACCGATACCCCGACCGACACACCGTCACCAACCGGCACAACGACCGATATCCCGACCGACACGCCCACCGCGACGGCAACAGAGACAGCAACCGCGACTGCGACTGCGACTGCGACCGCGACCGCAACCGACACCGCAACCAGTACACCAACGGATATCCCGACGGACACGCCGACGCCCACTTATACACCATCGCATACGCCAACCGACACACCGACCGCCACAGCGACCGACACGCCGACCAGCACGCCCACCGATACACCCACCAGCACACCGACCGACACATCGACTCCCAGCCCCACACCGACCCCCATCGTGGTCAGTGTGGCAGTCAATGGCGCTGATATCGATCTGGCGAATGAGCGCGTGCTGCTGGATATTACCACGCAGGGCGAACAACTGATCAGTGAATACCGGTTCGACTTTGTGGACGCCAGCACAAATCTGCTTCAGGTGCGGTTCGTGATTCCCGCCCCGCTGCCACAACCGGTGATCATCCCCGCTGACGATATCAGCGGCAATGTGCGCGTGATCATCCGCGCGTTCAACTTCCAGGGCAACCCCGTCATGTTGCAGGATGCAGATGGCACAGATATCGACCGCGCGACATTTGAGTTTGCCTATATCCGCCCGACGGCGACACCGCCCCCGGTGACGGCAACACCGATTCCCAGTCCCACCATGCCCCCCACCCCAACGCTGCTGCCCTCGCCGACTCCAGTCCCGGTGGGTGCAATGCCGTACATTCAGGACATGGAGGAGGATAACCCACTCAACGGCTGGGACTACGACCCGGCGCGCTGGCAAACGATCACCGAAGGCGGCAACGTGCTACTGGTGGGACAATCCGGCCTCGACAGCCCGCTGGAAATCCTGGGGCGTGAAGCGCCGGAGTGGAAACAACCCATCGAAGAAGACCTGCTGATCGATATGCGCGTGAATCTGCTCAACAGTGACAGTGTCGCGCGCATCATCACCCGCTTTGGCGACCAGGGCTACTACGCGCTGGAAATGCTGCCCGGCTATGTCAGCTTCCGGCGCGGTCAGGCGGGCGGCATCAACCGCAGCACCGAACAAATGCTGCGCGACTGGCCCGGCGCAACGCTGCAAAGCGGGCGCTGGTACGAAGTCAAAATCTGGTCCGAGGGCAACCGCCAGTTC
>CAZMNL010000102.1:0-8801 GCA_964567525.1 uncultured Anaerolineaceae bacterium | reverse complement strand
TGGATCGGCCTTAAAACTTGACAGCCGCGCAAATTTCTTATATTCTTATAGTTAAGGGCTTAACTATTGCTGCAAGCGGCCTGTTCCCAGGTGTGGGATTTTTTTTGACGCCGGTAGTTAATCGCTTAACTAAAAGTGTTATTGTCAGGATTTTTAGCGTGCCCACGTTAGAAGATGTTGCGAAACGGGCAGGGGTTTCGACCGCTACCGTCTCCAAAGTGCTCTCGAATACGCCCTATTTCACCGAAGCGACCCGGCTGAAGGTGATGCAGGCGGTCAACGAGTTGGGTTACGTGCCCAATCTCGCGGCGCGCGCACTATCCACCGGCAAAACCCACATCATCGCGGTGGTGTTCCCTTACGTTTACGAGGCGATCTTCACCGACCCCAACATCATGCACATCCTGGAAGGGATCGAGGCCGAATGCACGCAGCGCGGGTATAACATGCTGCTCAGCACGCCGCGCCTGGAACCCAGCAATACCGATCCGCACTATCTGCAATTGATCCAGAGCGGCTATCTTGACGGCGTGCTGGCGATTGACAGCTACCCGATGGGGTCGGCACTGCATCCGGCGCTAGAGCGCAGCATCCCGGCGGTGGCGATTGGTTACGGGCAGGGCGAGTTTTTTGTGCGCCACGATGATCACCTGGGCGGACGGATGGCGATTGAGCACCTGTTCGCGCTCGGCCATACGCGCATTGGCTTGCTCACCGTGCCGGACGAAATGAACTTCGGCGTTGCCGAGCGCATGAAGGGCTTACGCGATGCCTGCGAGCAAGCCGGTTTTGATCTCGATGCGCTGCCCTGCGCCTATGGCGATTGGTCGGTGAGCAGCGGCAGGCGCAGCGCGGCGCAAATACTCGCCGCACACCCGGATCTGACGGCGCTGGTATGCATGAACGACCGTATGGCGATGGGCGCGGTGCAGCACGCGCGCGAAATCGGGCGCTGTGTGCCCGGCGACCTGGCTGTGACGGGCTACGACGATATCCCGATGGCGTCGATCTCCGCGCCGCCGCTGACGACGATCAACCAGCGCGCCCCGGAACAGGGGCAGGTCGCCGCGCGGATGCTGTTCGACCTGCTCAACGGCAGGCAGCCGGACTCGGTGATTCTGCCGCCGCTGCTGGTGCAGCGCGAGTCGTCCGGCTGCCCGCGAAATTAGAGTTATTTATGACGGCTTCGATAAGTATTTTGAGAGTGGCCTTGCAGGAGAAAGGAGCCTTGCTGGCGAAACACACGCTCAGTCAACTGCATCACATGATCTGATAATTTCCGTAAGCGGCTTTCAGCCGTCAGCGGCGGGCAAAACCCCCGGTGAAACGGCTGTAGCTAAAGAATTCCTTTCGTTATGTTTAGAGTTTCTGAGGAGCGAACCGTGTCTAAGTTCTCTAAGTTTGGTTTGTTTGCCACCCTGCTGACGCTGGTGGCGATTGTGGTTCCGATGGCTGTGTCCGCACAGGCCCCGGAGACCATCGTTTACAACTCGATGATGGGTGATCCCATTCCGCGCGCCTTCGATGAGAAAATGGTCGCCATGTGGAATGAAGCCAACCCGATGATGCCCGTCGAGCATACGATCATCGCGCACGAAGACTTCAAGCAGGCCATTCGCGCCTATCTGACCGCCGACGATCCGCCGGATGTGCTGACCTGGTTCGCGGGCAACCGCGCGCGCTTCTTCATCGACAACGGTCAGATCGCCGACATCAGCGACATGTGGGCCGAGAACAACTTCGACGAACTGTACGCGCCTGGCTTCAATGCCCTGGCGACCGTCGATGGCAGCCAGTATTTCCTGCCGACCTCGTACTACTGGTGGGCCGTGTACTATCGCCCGTCCATGTTCGAGGAAGTTGGCCTGGAAGCCCCCATCGAAACCTGGGACGAACTGCTGAATGCCTGTGACGTGCTGAGCGAAGCGGGTTACGCCCCCTTCACCATCGGCACCAAGTACCGCTGGACCACCGCCGCGTGGTTTGACTACATCAACATGCGCGTCAACGGCCCGCAGTTCCACCTGGACCTGATGCTGCTGAACGAATCCTACACCGACGAGCGCGTGAAGGAAGTCTTCCGCGTGTGGAGCGAACTCTTCGAGCACAACTGCTTCATCGAAGACCCCGCAGCCTATAGCTGGCAGGAAGCGCTGGACTTCATGATCCAGGGCGAAGCCGCCATGTACCTGATGGGTGGCTTCATCACCGACTCGTACCCGGATGAACTCGAAGAGGACCTCGACTTCTTCCGCTTCCCGGTCATCAACCCCGACGTACTGATCGGTGAAGATGCCCCGACCGATGGCTACTTCATGGCTACCAATGCTTCCAACATGGAAGGCGGCAAGGAATTCATGGCCTTCATCGGTTCGCAGGAAGTGCAGCAGATGGCGTTTGACGAAATGGGCCGCCTGCCCACCCGTACCGATGTCGATATCTCGGCGGCGACCGACGCCACCAAGAAGGGCATCGACCTGATCCAGACGGCTGACTTCATCGTGCAGTTCTTTGACCGCGACACCACCCCGCCGATGGCTGACGTAGGCATGGATGGTTTCATGGCCTTCTGGGATAACCCGACCAACATCGACAGCGTCGTGGAAACCCTGGAAGCCGAACGCCTGCGCCTGCTGGCCGAAGGGCCGAGCGACGAGTAATTCACGCGCTCAGGCTTGAGCAGTAACATTCTGGGGCGGCATGGGAGGTTGTTCCCCTGCCGCCCCGTTTCCTACCGCGCATCCATTCAGCGAGGAATACGCACGATGGCGACCCTGTCCCAGTCTCAAAAATTGCGCCCGCCGGTTGACCCCACGATGGCGAACTTCATCGGCCTGGTTTCCGCCGCCGTGATGCTGATCGGCTTCCTGTTCGCACCCTGGTATTGGGGCGAGATGAAGTTCAACGGCGCGCGCATGATGTCCGAAGCGGTTATTGATGGCACTTTCAGCGCCTATGTGACGCTGCACATTATCCTGATCCCGGTGGCGGCGCTGCTGACCGGCGTGATCATACTCTGGGGCCTCAACAGCCCGGAACGTGGCAAGCTGGCATCCTATATCACCATGGCGTTAGGGCTTGTCAGCCTGTACTATTTCATCAATTTTTACTACCTTGACGACAATGAACTGATCACTCAATATGTGATTGATACCGGGCAGCTCAGCGATGGTTTTTACTGGGGATTGGCCGGGACCATCGGTCTGATCGCACAGGTGGGGCTGCTGTGGGTGTCCACACTGCCGCAGGGCACGCTGCCGCGCGTGCCAATGGGCGATTTTAAGGCGCGCGAATCATTGACCCAGCTTCAGGATCGCCTGCGCAAGCCGCGCCCCAACGGCAAACCCTGGATCATGTCGCGCAAGGAAATGACCGCGTGGCTGTTCCTGGCGATCCCGCTGATCCTGTACCTGGTCTGGATCATCGGCCCAACGCTCTACACGTTCTACCTCAGCCTGACCAACTGGGACGGCCTCACCGACCCGCAGTACATTGGCCTGGAAAACTACCGCAACCTGTTCAAGATGGATGATTTTAAGGTCGCGCTGGGTAACAATGTGCGTTGGTTCATCATCTTTATCACCGTGCCGACCACGTTGGGCCTGTTCATGGCGATGATCTTCAATACCGAGATTCGCGGCGGGCGCTGGTACAAGGTCAGCTTTTATTCGCCGCTGGTGCTCTCCGGCCCGGTGATCGCGCTGGTGTGGTCGTGGGTGTATCACCCGCGCAGCGGCTTGCTCAATACATTATTGGTCGATGGGGGCATTACCGATAACCCGCCGGGCTGGTTAGCGGACTCCGACATTGCGATCTACTGTATCATCGCGGCGGCGGTCTGGCGGCAGGTGGGCTACGTGATGGTGCTGTACCTGGCCGGGCTGAAGAACCTCGATCCGACCCTGATGGATGCCGGGCTGGTGGACGGTGCGAACCGCTGGCAGTTGTTCCGCCACGTCATTTTTCCGCTGCTCGCGCCGATCACGACGATTATCATCATCATCTCGATCATCGACTCGCTGCGCGCCTTCGACCTGGTGCAGATCATGACGCGCGGCAACCAGAAAACCGAGGTGCTGGCGAACCTGATGTTCATGGAAGCGTTCAACAACTACCGCATGGGGTACGGCGCAGCGATTGCGGTGGTGCTGTTCTCGATCAGCGTGTTCTTTGTGGGCCTGTACCTGTGGCGCACATTGAAAGACGAATTGGAGTACTAGACCGATGGCGACCATTGCAAATATCACCCACCCCGGCGAACAGGCGGCCCGCAGGCGCAAGATGTTTTTTGGAACCGTGTCGTTTATCGCCCTGACCGGGCTGACGCTGATCTGGCTGCTGCCGGTGTTTGCCTCGCTGATCACGTCCTTCCGCACGATGGACGATATCGCCATTAACGGGTTCTGGACCATCCCCAAAGAGCTGAGCAGCGCGAAATTCAGCCAGGCGTGGGAGTCGGCAGGGATGAGCCGGTATCTGCTCAACAGCTTTATCATCACGATTCCCGCGCTGGTGGGGATGCTGTTCCTGTCGTCATTGAGCGCGTTTGCGCTGGCGCGATTCCGCTTCCGGGGCAACCTGTTTATCTATTTCCTGTACGTGTCGGGCATGATGCTGCCGTTCCAGATTTTGCTGCTGCCGGTGTTCCGCATCAGCAACCAGTTGAACATCTACGACACGCACGGCGCGCTGATCATGATCCACATGGCGTTTCAG
This sequence comes from uncultured Anaerolineaceae bacterium, assembly GCA_964567525.1. Taxonomy (GTDB): domain Bacteria; phylum Chloroflexota; class Anaerolineae; order Aggregatilineales; family Aggregatilineaceae; genus CAYRNY01. The sequence continues at coordinate 4,085 of CAZMNL010000102.1, read as the reverse complement.
TTGGGCTTCTGCACGTTCGTGCTGCGCAACTTCATGAAGACCGTCCCCGGCGAGATCATGGACGCGGCGCGCGTGGACGGCTGCGGCGAGTTCCGCATCTACTGGCAGATCATGCTGCCGCTGAGCCTGCCGTCGCTGGCGGCGCTGGCGACGCTCGAATTTACCTGGGTGTTCAACGACTACCTGTGGGCGCTGATCCTGGTCAAATCGCAGGCGCTGCTGCCGGTCACGGCGGGGCTGGCGACTCTGCGCGGGCAGTACGTCACCGACTGGCCGCTGATCACGGCGGGCGCGTTGATCGCCACACTGCCGACGATCTTCATTTTCGTGTTCTTGCAGCGCTACTTCATCCAGGGCTTGACGCTCGGTTCGGGCAAGTAGCGGGCAGCATTTTGAGATGGAGAGTCCGAGGGCAGGCGACCGTCCGCGCCTGCCCTTGTTTTGTGTCCCCCACCAACCACCACCTTACAGCGAGCGCCCGCGCGCGTAACGTACCACGAGGTCCTTACGCGCATACAGGAAGATCGTCAGCCCGGCGAAGAACCCCGCCAGGTGCGCGAGGTAGTTCACGCCCTGCATCTCCGCGTCACCCTGGATCGTTTCCAACGAGGGCACGGTGTTCTGAATCAGGAAGACGATCAGCAGCATCCACGCGGGCAGCGAAACCGTCCAGCGCCAGAACGGGGCGTCTCGGTTCCACACCATCCGCACGGCGGCCAGCGGCAGCCGGATCAATCCCCCTAAGCCCCAGAGTACCTGCACGGATGAGTTATAGAACAGGACCAGGTATGCGCCCATCACGCCCGCAATCGCGCCGCTGGCCCCGATGGACGGGGTCGCATCGATGCCGGGGTTGAGCAGCGCCGCGCCCACGTCCGCGACCATGCCCGCGCACACGTAAAAGATCAGGAAGCGCCACGTTCCGCAGGCATCCTCCACGCGGCGGCCAAAGGTCCACAGGTAGATCATGTTCCCGAACAGGTGCCAGAAGTGCGCGTGCATAAACATGCTGGAAAAGGTCGAAAACGCGCCGATGCCGTAGCCCTTGCGCAGCGCCCATTCGCTGTAACCGTAGGTGTAGACCTTGGTGATGTATTCGTCGAGGTTGCCACGGATCATCAGTACGCCGTCCTGGTGTTCGTACAGGCTGGGCGAGATCCACAGCACGAAGATCAGCGTGTTGGCGATGATTAGCGCCAGCGTGCCCCAGGGCACGGTGCGGTAGCGCAGCACGCCCGAATCGTTGATCGGCAGCGGGAACAGGAACGAGGCCAGGAACAGGATGATCAGAAAATACGCGATAATGCCAACCAGTACACACATAATCGCAGTCCTCGCTGCCTACCAGAGCCAGTACGGGGGCGGAGAGTCGATCACGAGATGGATGGCGCGGTGCAGCACCAGGTAAAACGCCATCCCCAACAACAGCACGCCAGCCGCACCGAGCGCCTGCCGCATTTCGTCGTGCAGCAGCGGAATCTTGGAGGGGTCTTGCAGCGCGCGGCCCGGTGCGGTGTGGGCGTACTGTTCTTGCAGCAGGTTGATCGTCTCGGTGTCGTCCGGTCGGGGTGGGGTACTGCTGCCCAACCAGTGCGCCAGCGGGCGCTGCTGCGGGGATGAGGTCGCCGCGATCAGCAGGTAGCCGCCCAGCAGGCTGAACAGCACCCCCAGCCAGCGTTCGAAGCCCAACGCGAATAGATCGAGTCCGGCGTCCTGCCAGCCCAGCAGCATGAAAAAGAGCGCGATACCCACCATCTCGCGCAGCGCCAGCGGCAGACTGCCGCGCTCGCGGTCGGTCAGGATCGGTACGAACTTTGCCAGCCGCTTGTCGGCTTCCTTGCCCTGTTTGGTGTTCGCCCCGGCGCGCACCGCCTGGTCATAGACCTGCATGGCGTTCTGGTGCTGGTTGAAGTCCAGGTACAGGTCGCCAAGCCTGATCATCAGGGGTTGGTTTGTGGGGTGGGTTTCCAGCGCGGTTTTCAGGAAGGTGATCGCTTCCTCGATGCGGTAATTGTCCGCGTAACCGTCCGCGATCTTCAGCAGCATTTCGTCGTCGGCGTCAGGCAGGCGGGCGATGCGGTTGCGCAGGGCTTCCGCGTCAGCGCGGCGGCTCTGCCGTTCCGCGATATCGATGGCGGTCAGCAGGATCGTGGGCACGGCGGTGCGCGCGTCAAGCGCGCGCTGGACCAGTTCCGCCGCGTCTTGCTCGTAGCTGAGTTTCCAGAGATGCCCGACAGCGTTCCGCAGCGCGGTTTCGTGATCGACACGGATGGTGAGTACCTGTACCCACTGCTCGACCGCCGCCTCGATCTCGCCCGCTTCCAGGTGAATTTCGGCTTGCTGCATCAGGTGCGCGATGCGCTGGCGTTCGGCCTCGCTCACCGGCTCCGCGACGGTCTTGTAGCGGTGGGGGCGTCCGTCGCCGGACGCCGTGCGGGTCGCCATGCGGGTCGCCATGCGGGGCGGAATCTGGGCGGGGGCGCTGGGCGGGGCGAGCTGTGCGCGAAGCTGCAACGCGGATTCGTTTTCCGGGTTGATGTGCAGGGCGCGCTCGACGTATTCCAGCTTTTGACGGGCGTCATCAACGGTGCGGGTCAGCCACAACCATGCCATATCATTGTGCGGGGCGAGTTCCAGCGACTTGAGCAGCAGCGCCCGCCCGCGCGACCGGTCGCCCTGGTCGCGGATGGCGAGCACCCCTTCGCGGTAGTACGTTTTTGCATTCATTGTGCATCACCTGATAAGTCCTTGTTTTACGATAGATAATAGGGCCGTGCAGATAAACGTGATATGTTCTAATCTATCATGAAACCGGGGGACGCACACCACCCCCAATTTTGTGTGGTATCATTGCGGCATTGTTCGCAGATGAGGGATCACCGTATGGCTCACCGTGTTGAAGTTGAACTACGCCTGCTGCCGCGCTTCCGCGTGCTGGATTACCTGGAACAGGCCGGGGGCACGGCCACCGAATCGTGGTGCGTGGCCGGGGACGGCTGGCAGGCGGAGATCGTCGCGCTGGAACCGGATATCGTCGGGCGGGCCGAAATTTCGCGCGACCGGTTGCTGATCTGCGGCGAAGAAGCGGCGGTCGCGCGCGTGGCGGCGTTTATGCAGCACAAGGTGCGCGAGATGCGGCGCGGGCGGTGAAGTGCCAAACGGCATATATCCGGCGTGAGTGATGCTGTGCTATAATCGGAATAAGTTAGATGTACATGATTAAAATTGAGGCGCTTGTATTGGTACAATAGCGGTAATAAAGTGACATCTCTGACACAGCAACCCCCAACGATTACCGACCAACTGAAGCGACCGTTCCGCGATCTGCGCATTTCGGTGACGGATCGCTGTAACTTTCGCTGCCCGTATTGTATGCCTGCCGAGGTCTTCGGCGAGCATTACCACTTTCTGCCCCGGACGGACCTGCTCACGTTCGAAGAGATCGCGCGGCTGGCGCGCATCTTCACCGGGCTGGGCGCGCGTAAAATCCGGCTGACCGGCGGCGAGCCGCTGGTGCGGCGCGAGCTGGCGCTGCTGGTGGCGCAGCTTGCCGTGCTGGACGAGATCGACGATCTCGCCATGACGACCAACGGGGTCCTGCTGCCGCAGCACGCGCAATCCCTGCGCGACGCTGGACTCAACCGCGTGACGATCAGTCTCGACAGCCTGGACGATGACGTTTTCCGGCGCATGAACGGCCAGCAGGCCGGGGTGCAGGATGTGCTGGCGGGTATCGCGGCGGCGGAGCAGGCCGGTTTTTCCCCGCTGAAGATTAACACGGTGGTGCAGCGCGGGGTCAACGATCACACAATCGTCGATATCGCGCGCACCTTCAAGGATCGCGGTCATATCGTGCGCTTCATCGAATACATGGATGTGGGCAATCTCAACGGCTGGCGGCTGGATGAGGTGGTCCCCGCCGCCGAGATCGTCGCGCGCATTGATGCCGCGCTGCCGCTGGAACCCGCCGAACCGAACTATCGCGGCGAGGTCGCGCGGCGCTATCGCTACCGGGACGGCGGCGGCGAGATTGGCGTGATCGCGTCCGTGACGCAGCCCTTCTGCGGCGACTGCACGCGCCTGCG
>CAZMNL010000101.1:0-8864 GCA_964567525.1 uncultured Anaerolineaceae bacterium | reverse complement strand
GGAGCCGCCGCCGACATTGGCCGTGCAGCCCCACAGCGTATACGTGCCGCTGATCGCGCCCGTGCCGCCGCCGCTGCCGGAAACGGCCCCGGCCTTTTGCGGCAGGAACAACGCGCGTTCGGCTTCGGCCCCCGGCACGACTACGCGCATCCCGGCGACGAGCAGCGTTTGCGGTGACGATCCGAACAGGTCGTTGTATTCCGCGTCGATGATCGTATACGGATCGACATTATATTCGGCAGCGAGTTCGTCAATCGTCATGTGCTCCGTGACAGCATAGTAAACGCCGTCTTCCGGCAGGATATTGAGATCGACGCCGGGGCGCAGCGGGTTGTATTTACTGCTCTTGTTCGACCAGATGATCGTATAGAAGTCATCCAGCCCGAAGGACTCCGCGATGCTCTCCAGCGTGTCGCCCTCCTGTACGGTGTACTGCACCACGCGCGCCCGCCCGGAGTCTTTACGGATGGTGAACGGCGCACTCTCGCGCATGACGGCGTTTTCCGGCGGCGCGATGGCGGCGGGCAGTTGCAGCGCCGCAGCGATCTCATCGGCGGCGGCGGTGGGGAAAATACCCTCACTGCCGGTATAGGGCGTCGGAACGGGAGTCGCGGTCGTGGGGGGCGGCGTGGAGGTGGCAGTGGACAGCGCATCCTGTCGCACGGTATCCGGACCGGTCACGCGGTCGGGCACGACTTCGGCGATTACGGGATCGTCGGGCGTTTCGGAGGCGTCGCTCTGGCCCACGTCCATCCAGATATAGGCCGCCAGCGCCACCAGCATAAACGCGCTGAGCAGCACCACCACCGCGACCGCTTGCAGCAGGCGGCCCGTACCGCGCTGTGGGCGCTGCCGTCCGGCGTGTGCCGGGCGCGCCACCTGCGAAGGGTGCGTGTCGCCATCATTGACCGGCGGCTCGTTGGTGCGCAGCCAGCCCTGTATATTGGGGGACGGTTTCGGGTTGGTGTCGTGTGATGTGCGTTCTGGCTTATTGACCATTTGAGCAAGCTCCACAGTTTTTCGACCTGATGTGATGCACCCCCCATTCCGTGCGCGGGTATCGTACCGCAGGCGCGGTAAACGTGCAACGCCGCGCGCGCGGAATAGGGGGGAAGTGGCGCTTAAGATGGGTCTGGATTCACCAAACGCTCATTGACGATCAATGTCCCAGGGTTTCGTGACGCCGGTCGGTGTTGAAAATACCGGTCGGGGTCGTCACCCCTTCGACTTCGGCTACCTTTTCAAAGGTAACGGCATCGTATACCCGCACGACATTACCCTGCCAATCACTGATATACACATAGCGGGCATCGTCGGTGAACTCAGGGTGCAGCGTTTGGATACCTTCCTCAATGACATGCACTATCTCGAAAGTTTCTTTATCGAAGATGTAAGTCCGGTTGGGCTGTTCCGCGAACATAGTATCGGCCCACACGTAGGGGTTGGCATCATGCGCGCGGATGAACAAACCGGGGCCGTTGGTCGGGACGGTCCCGACAATGTCGTTCGTTGCCAGGTCCCAGATCGTGATCAGGCCCTCGCCCGCGTGGACGGTTGCGCCGTACTGCGTGCCGTTAACCTGCCACGTCGCGCCCGAACCGGGGTGCGGGGTTTTGCCGGTTTCGATGGTTTCGACCAGTTCCCAGTTTTCTACGTCGATGACCGCCATCCAGTCGTCACGCTGGGCCGCGATATAAAAACGGGTGTTGTCCGGACTCAGGAAGCCATCATGCAGAATGTGCCCCACATTCGCCACTTTATCGACCGGGAAACCGGGCGCATCATAGTTGATACGCCATACCTGCCCGGCTTCCTTCAGGCCGATGATGAAGTAGGGACCCACCAGCTCCGGCGCAACATCACTGGTGATCGCCACGCGCGAACTGACCATCTCCCCTTCGGGATTTTCCGCGTCGGTGTGAATCACGGTTGCCGGTTCGAGCGTCTGCGCATCAAGAATCACGGCGGTAGCGGGGATGTAGTTCCCCACGATTACCCAGCGCCCGTCATCGGAGATCGCTAACCCGCGCGAATCGAGTCCCACACGCACCCTGGCAACCGTCTGTAAGGTGTACAGGTCGATCTTAAACAGCCAGCCATCACGCCCGACGTTGTAGGCCCAGCGGGGGTTCACTGGGTCAAAAGCATAGCCGTGCGCCCGGTAGCTAGCCGGGATGTGCGCCAACAGGGTATGTGTATCACCGTCAAACACCGCGATACTGCGTGCTTCACGCTCCGTGACCAGCAGCAGATTATCGATATTGCCTGCATGGGTGGGAGCGTCAGGCAGTTCGTCGTCGGGAATCTGCACTACACGGCTGGCCGCGATGTCGTTCATTTCCCACTGGACATCTTCCGCTTCCGGCTCGCTCCGGATGTAACCTACCAGCATCCAGATTTCTTCGTCGGACATCCCCAACGCGCCCCATGCGGGCATGACAGTGCCCGGCTGGCCGTTTTTGATTATGTCGAAGTAAAAATCATCCTCGCTGGTCAACCGACCGGGGATCAAGGCCACCCCGGTTGCGCCTTCGCGGTTAGGGCCATGACAGCCAGAACAGCTATCGCGGTAGACTTCGGCGACGGGTTGCCCATCAAAGGGCAGCGGCGCAACGGCTCCGCCCGGCAGTACGATAATCACCGCTTCCATATCGGGGTGAATGGAGCAGCGGTATTGGAAGGTTCCCGGTTGGTCAGGCTGCCAGACGAAGCTATCGCCCGGTTCGATATTCCCGGAATCAAACCAGCCGTCTTTACTGGTAACGGTGTGTGCTGTGTCATCCTGGTTTTGCCACGTGATCGCAGCGCCGGTGGCGACCGTGACCGTATGCGGCGCAAACATCATGTTGTCGATCACGATGGTCATTTCGGTAGCGGGCGATGCGCCCTGCGGTGTGGGGTCCTGCGCCTGGGTCGGTTCGTGGAGTGCCAGCAGAAATGCGGCGGCCAGCAGGGCCACACCCAGGAACGCCAAAGACAGATATTTTCGGTACATTTTGCCTCCCAAAATAGGCTTGGTGGACTTAAATACGTTCGCATTTTGACATCAACGTGAGATGCTCTGTACCTAGCCTAAGCGGGAATAAGAAAATTTTCCTTGATATAAATCAATTTAATTCATTGTTATAGGCTGGCTGGCCTCGCAGACGGGGCTAAAATACCCCGAAATTTCTAATGCTCTTTTTATCTATGCTGTGCTATACTATAGGGTGGAAAACACCGTATCTGATCGTGCAGGAGGTCCGGCAATGCCGTTGTACGAATACCAGTGTACCGAGTGCGGCGTGCGCTTTGAACGCCACCAGAGCTTCAAGGACGAACCGGTTACGACGTGCCCGGAGTGTGGCGGCGAAACGCGCCGGTTGATCGGCCCTGTGGGGATCGTGTTTAAGGGCAAGGGCTTTTATGTCACCGATCATAAGGGGTCGGGCGGCTCCAAGAAGAGCGACTGACGACCGGATCGGCCCGTTGTACTGTTTTCCGCTGTGATAGTTTTCCAAACGCCAGTGCCGGATCATAATCGATCCGGCGCTGTTGATTCGCGTGGTGTGTTCCCGGTGTGGGGCGGGTTATTCGCCTCGCAGCGCGGCTTCGGCGGCCTGCAAGACCTCGTCTTCGGACGAGCGCACGCTTTCCAGCGTCAGCGGCACCTGGATATCAGGCACAACGCCCACGCCTTCCAGCAGGGTATCGCCCGTGACCGGGTGTACCGGGCGTCCGGTGGGAATTTGCATACTCAGGTTACCGGGCAGCATATACTGTCCGTCGCCGACCTCGCCGGTAAAACCGCCGGTGGGGGTATGCCCGACGATGATCGCGCGGTTATCGCGCGTCATGGCATAGGCGAACAGGTCGCCCGCGCTGCCGGTCATTTCATCGACCAGCACCGCGACCGGCCCGTCATAGTACACGTCCCCCGGCAGAATCTCGATCACGCCCCGGTACGCGAATCCGCCGGAGCCATCCGCATAGTACAGGTCAAACAGGGGCGCGTAGTCCGGGAAGAACTGCCCGGCCATCGCCATCGCCAGCCCCAGCAGCCCGCCCGAATTGCCGCGCATATCGATGATGATGCCCTGCGCGCCCGCGTCAAGCAGTGTGTTGAGCGTGTCAGCGAACATCGCGTTCGCGGCGCTGACCTCCATCGCAAAGCTGGTTACGCGGATATAGCCCAGGCCGGAGTCAAGCATTCGCCCGCTGACAACTTCCTCTGACAGCACCGCCTCGCCAAACGCGGTCAGGATCGCGCTCACGTCCATCACGCGCGTGAAGGTTTGCTCTTGCCGGGTGTCGCTCTCCTGAGCGTGCCATTGCAGCGTGATCTGCGAGCCGACCGGCCCTTGCAGCATCGTGGCCGCCTGCATGAACTGCCGCCCGTGCGGGGTCGAAGCGCTGGTCAGCAGCAGCGGCGTGCCATCGAGATAGCGCAGCGCGTCCTCGTTCTCGATCTGGACCAGCACATCGCCCGGCGCGATACCCTCGCGGTCAGCGGGGGAAGCGGGATTCACGTGGGTGATGACGATCTCGCCCGCGTTGGTGATCTTGACGCCCGCAATGCCAACCCCGCCAAGCATGAAGTTTTGCAGCACCGGAATCGAAACGTAGCCGATGTGTGTATCGGGGACCAGCTCACCAAAGCGCGTGATGATCAGGTGAAAGTCGAGATCGCTGGTGGCCTGCGCGACCAGCGGCGTGATCTCCGCATAGATCGCGTCCCAATCCAGGTTTTTATCGTTGCTGAAGGGGTAGGTTTCGCGCGTGCGCGTATAGAGCGCGTCCCAGGCGTCCGCGTAGCTCAGGTCGCCGTAATCGTGCAGTTCGCCCTGGCTCTCGATGATCGGGACCGTGACGATTTCTTCGCGCAGCACCGCGAACGGTTCCTCGTCCAGCGCGATCACGCTCCACCCGGCGGGCAGTTCCAGCAGCGGATCGTCGCCCGTGAACAGCAGCCCGTCCGCACCGAATCCGGCGGGGAACAGTTCGCCTGCATGTGTAGTCCAGACGGCGACGTGTCCGCCGGTCACTTCAAACGTCATCGGGTCGATATCCACCGCGAGATTGAGCACGCCTTCGCCCCGGTTGAGGTGATCTTCGCCCAGGTATTCGATGTACGTCGCGGGGGCGAAAACCTGCACGGCGGGCGGTGTGCCCGGATCATCATCGAAATCGTGTGCTTCGCCGTCCGGCGCGGCGGGCAGAGACAGTGTATAACTGCCGCTGACGATATCACCGTCCAGCGTGCCGAGCACCTCGGTTTCGTAGCGGGTCATGAAGTCGAAGTCACGGCGGACCTGCCCGGTCAGATCGAACAGCACGACGTGCGTTTCCGCGCCAATGGTGGGATAGATCGGGTTGGTGGTTTCATACGTGCCGGTGATCACCTGCGGACCCTTGCCGGTCTGCATATCGTCCTGCGCACCAACCGGCAGCGCGGCGATCACCAGCGCGGCGATCACGGCGATCATCATGACTTGTCTGGCTAACTGCTTCATCGCTTGACCTCGTTCTGCTTCCGATACAACATGCTTTAGGACTTATGCAGTTCGCACTGAATCGAGTCATCCGTTATCGGGGGTCAATTTTTGTATCCAACTGATGACTGAAAACTGTCAACTGCGTAACTTCTAAGCTTATAGCCCAAAACGGCCCAAATGACCACCGCGCGCGCTGTATGCAGCCAGTAGGACCAGCGTACCATGCGGAAATGCGCGCTAATACTTGCACAAATGACCGTGTAGGGGCATACTACGGGCGCATTTCGGAGGAGAAGAGCGACGGACGGTTGAGCATCCCCCTGCTAACCGTCCGTCAACGTTTTTACCGTGTGCGTCAGCGCGTGCGATACGCAGCTATTCGCTGAAACTCACGCGCGTCAGGTGCCACCACGTCGAGTTCGAATCGCCGACGATCAAGTCCCCGTTGGAGAGCAGCGCCAGCCCGCCGATATCGTAGAAGACGCCCGCTTCCATCGCCGGGAGTTCGTCCGCGTCGAAATCGATTTCCTGCGTGTAGAACTGCGACTGCCCAAAGCGACCCAGCAGCGCGCCATCCGCCGCGAAGTGGAAGATCGGGCTGTCCGAGATCGCGGTGTAGATCGAGCCGTCCGCGGCAACCGCGATCCCAACCATGTTGTAAAGCTGGCTCACGCCGATCCCGTCGCGCAGCAGATTACCCTGCGGATCGAAGACCTTGATCCCATCCAGACCGAAGTCCTCGGCCACGTACAGGTTGCCATCCGGCCCAAAGATCAGCGACGCTTCGTAGAAATATTCGTCCGCGCCGATCTCAAACTGGCGCAGCAGTTCCCCGGCAGGGGTGAAGACGAACACTTCCGCGATTTCCTGGTCTTCGTCTTCGCGCGGGTTCAGCAGGTACAGGTTGCCATCCGGCCCGGTAGCCAGGTCAATGCCGAAGAACGCCGGTTCCAGCACTTCCGAGGTGTCGAACGACGCCAGCACCGCGCCGGAGGTGTCGAACTGCGTCATTGTGCCCATGAAGTCGATGGTCCACAGGTTGCCGTCCGCGTCCATCGCCAGGGTGTTCATGGAGCCGAACATCCCTTCCGGCGACAGCATCCCCTGCTTGTTGCCATCCGCATCGAACACGTGAATGCCGACAAAGCTGTCCAGCACGTAGATCGTATCGTCCGGGCCGACGACGATTTTTTCCACCAGGTAATACTCCTGGTCCATCCCGGCATCATCTTCGATCTTGTACAACTGCTGCCAGATCACCGCGCCACTCTCGACCGGTTCGGCGGGGGCGGTGGCCTGCATCGACTCGATCACGGCACGCAGCACCGGTTCGTATTCGCCCTCTTCACCGGCGACCGTGAGCTGCACGGCCAGCCCGAAAACGCCGCTTTCAAATTCGACCGCGTAAGCGAGCAGCACTTCGCTGTCTTCGGTTGCGGTGGCGCGAGCAACCGGTTTGCCGCCCAGCGTGTCGGTTTCGATCTCTGAATATGTGACGGCAGTATCGCCGAGGAAGACTTCCAGCAGATTGGTTGTCGAGGTCACGTCTTCACCGGAACCTGCCAGGTTTTGCGCGACCGATTCGGGGGTCAGCACCGCAATCGCCACTTGCCCGGACTGGATATCGCTGCCTTCCGTGAAGACGGCGGTCGCCGCTTCGGAATTGGTTAACAGGATTGTCCCCAGGAATTCCTGCGCGATCCACTCACTGGGGTAGTTGAGCGTCAGCGAGCCGTCAGCGGTGGTGAATGTTTCGGTGAGGTCCTGCGCCTGCGCGGTGAATGGCACCGCGGCCAGCGTTAGAATCAGGACCAATACCCCGATGGTTGCCATGCGTGTGTTAAAAACCATGCGCCTTTTTCCTTTGTGCTAAAGCTAAACAAGTTGTGACATAGATTGTACGCACTCAGGAAGTCCGTGCCACCACCGAACCGCAAAAAACCTGCAAAAAAACAGGTGCGGATCAGGCGTTCTCGCGCACGAAATGCGCCACACACTCGATATGGAAAGTCTGCGGGAACATATCGACGGGCTGCACGTCGCGCAGCCGGTAGCCTTTACGAGCCAGTCGTTTAGCATCGCGCGCCAGGGTGGATGGCTCGCAGCTTACATAGACAATGTGCGGCGGCTCCAGCGCGGCGATCACGTCCAGCGCGCCGGGATCGACACCGGTACGCGGCGGGTCGAGCACCACCGCGTCGTAACGCTCGCTGAGCAGCGGCAGCACGTCTTCGACCGCGCCTTCGATCAGGTCCACGTTGTCCAGGTCGCCCAGGTTCACGTCGGCGTCGGTCATGGCGGGGGGATAGCTCTCAATGGCGGTGACCAGCGAGGCGCGTTCGGCGATGAAGGCGGTGAACAGCCCCACGCCTGCGTACAGGTCGAGCACGGTTTCTGTGCCCCGCAAGTTGAGCCGGTCCAGCACCAGGTTGATCAGCGTTTCGGCCTGCGCCGGGTTGACCTGGAAGAAGCCGCCCGCCGTCACGCGGAACTGCCGCCCGCGCACCGTATAGCTGGTGTTACTGCTGCCGATCAGGTTGACCGGTTCGTTGTCGCTCAGCAGAAAGTTGACCGACACGGGCAGATCGACCTCAAGTTCGGGCGCGTCGTCGCTGCGCGTGCCGATCACCACCATGCGATCATCGGGATCGCTGCCGACCTGCAAGCGCACGCGATCCAGGTCGGGGATATCTTCCAGGCTGAGCTGCGTGACCATCTCCATCAGTTCCGGGCGCACGATGTGGCATTCCTCAATCGGGATCAGCGTTTCGCCGTCCGTACCCACGAAACACAACTGCCCGTCAGCGTTGGCGTGAAAAGTCGCATGAACGCGGTATTCCCAGGGGTTCGGGCTGGGGATCGTGGGGTGGACGAGTGGGTCTTCGTAGCCGCCGATACGCACCAATTGATCGACCACCACGTCGCGCTTAAACAGCGGTTGGGCGTCGTATTCGATGTGCTGGAAATGACAGCCCCCACAGCGACCGGGGCCGAAGTGCGGGCAGCGCGGCTGAATGCGGTGCGGTGACGGCGTGAGCAGTGTCACGCCCTCGGCAAAGGCGAAGCGCTCGCGGTCGTCGGTGATGCGCGCCAGGATCACTTCGCCAGGGATCGTGTAGCGGGTGAAGATCACGCGCCCCGCGTGCCGTCCGAGCGCCTGCCCGCCGTGTACCATTTCGTCCAGTTCGAGTTCAAAGGTGTCTTCGGTCAAGTGTTAAACCCTCGTGGGTGTGTGATGTCGTTGGTTAATCACCGGCAGATGTGCCCGCGATCAGTTTGTCGTAAGCACTGCGCAGGCGGGCGGCGCTGTGCGCCCAGGCGTGATGGCTCACCACCCACTGACGCCCGCGCCGCGCCATTCCGTCGGCTTCCTTCGGATCGTTGAGTACC
>CAZMNL010000100.1:0-8984 GCA_964567525.1 uncultured Anaerolineaceae bacterium | reverse complement strand
TCAAGGGCGCGATGGCGACCTTCGACGCCAGCCGCCCGCTGGTGGCGGCGATGGCGGTCGGCGTAGCCCGCGCCGCGCGCGATTTCGTGCGTGACCAACTCGCCGAAGCTGGCATCACGATCCCCTACGGCGCGACCGATTACGAGTTGACCGCCATCCAGCGCGACATGATCGAGATGGACGCGCAGATCAAAGCGGCCTGGCTGCTCACGCTGCGCGCCGCCAGCCTGATGGATCACGGCCAGCCCAACAGCCTGGAAGCGTCGATGGCGAAGACCAAGGCGGGCAAGGTCGTGACGTGGGTCACGCAGAAGGCGGTCGAGCTGCTCGGCCCGCTGGGGTACAGCCGCGCGTGGCTGGTCGAGAAGTGGATGCGCGACGCCAAGATCAACGACATCTACGAGGGCACGGGGCAGATCAACACGCTGATCGTCGCGCGCCGCATTCTCGGTTACGGCAGCCGCGAGTTGACGTAGAAAAACGCAGGGGACCGCGAATAACGCGGATTTTCGCGGATAGTTTTCAAGTACACGGGGCACGCTCATCGCGTGCCCTGTTTTTCGCTGCCCGCCCGTGATCCGGCGCGACCTCGCCCCGCCTCGCTTGCACGCCAGCCCCGGCGCGCGTAAGATGGACGCCACACGCAACCCAACTTAACCGCCACAAAGAAACGGTGCAGCACGATGACAACACGCTTACAACGCTTCCGCAAACAGTTGAAGTACGGCAAACCCACCGATCAACCGACCTATACGCGCGACATCAGCGGGGAGATCACGCCCTGGGACGAGCGCGACGTGGTCTTCTCGCGGCATGACCTGTTCCGCTACTTCGGAGTCGACTCGCCGCAGTACGCCGCGTACTATGACGCGCACCCGGAGCACCTCGCCTATGACGCCCAAACCGCCCGTATGCCCGGTTTGGGGCGCGGCGGCGGGATTGACGCGCCGATGTTCGCGGCGCAGTTCGCCGCGCTGGACCTGATCAGCCCGGATCGCTTCGTGGACGGGCCACCCGCGCCGCAGCGCGTCACGATCCCGCCGGAGCGCGCCGCGCAGAAGGTCGAAGAGTTGGCGCGCGTGCTCGGCGCGGACCTCGCGGGAGTCGGGCCGCTGCGCCCGGAGTGGGTGTATACGCACGTGGCGCGCTCGTTCGGGGACCAGGACGGCTTCACGCCCTGGGGCACGCCCATCGACCTGCGCCACCACACCAACGCGATCGCGCTCGGCTTCGGGATGCAGTACGACCTGATCCAGCACGCGCCGGATTTCCCCGTGCTGCTGGCGACCGCCGAAGGCTACGCAACCGGGGCGTGGGTATCCGTGCAGTTGGCGCAGTATATCCGCATGTTGGGCTACTCAGCGCGCGCGCACCACTTCCACAACTACCAGGTGTTGTGCGTGCCGGTCGCGGTGGACTGCGGCCTGGGCGAACTCTCGCGGGCGGGGTATCTGCTCAACAAGACCTACGGACTCGGTTTGCGGCTGGCGGTCGTGACCACCGACCTGCCTCTCGCGCACGATCCCCCGGTCGATATCGGCGTGCAGTCGTTCTGTGCGACGTGCAAAGTCTGCGCGGAAACCTGCCCGGTGGACGCGATCCCGTCCGGCGAGAAGACGGAAGTTAACGGGATCAGGCGCTGGAAACTCGACGAGGAAAAGTGCTACCGCTACTGGTTCGCCTCCGGCACGGACTGCGGCATCTGCATGGCGTCCTGCCCCTGGACCAAGCGCCCCGACCTGCTGCACGCGGTCGTGTCCGAGGTGGCGAGCGTCAAGGGGCCGCACCAGGCCGCGCTGCCCCCGCTGGATAAGCTGTTCTACGGGACGTTCAGGGGCAAGTCCGCGCGCCCGGCCTACATGGAGCCGCGCCCGCCCGCACAGCGGCGCGCGCCCGGCACGGACGAAGATTAGATCGCAGCGGGGCGTCCGCGTAACATGCAGCGGACGCCCCGGATTGTTTTACGTGCGTGACGCTACAAACGGGTTACGGAACCAGCACCACCGTACCCGCGCCGTAGATCAGCGCGCAGGTGTAGCTGCCTTCAGTCGTGGTGGGTAGCCAGTTCAGCGTGCGCGGCATCGCGGCAGCGTCCAGGAACGCTAACTGCCCCGCGCCCTGCAAGCAGATCTTCACGCTGCTGTTGAAGTGGGTGTAGGAAGTCGCGCCCGCCATGCCGTAGACATCGACCGCCTGCATCACGCCCATGTTGATCAGGTCCATGTTACCGATCTGTGCGGCGGCGTTGGGGTTGGAAAACGCGCCATTCTCAGCCAGCATCCGGCAGTACACGCCACCGTTGGTGACTGCGCCAGGCTGCACGTCCGCACGGACAGCATTGTTGGTGCTGCCGTCGATATCGGCGCACATGGGGATTTCCGCCGGGCCTGCATACGATCCGGACGTGTCGCCGCCGCCGCCGGGCGCGACCGCGCCACCGCCGCCTGCTGCGACGCCGATGGCTTCAATGAGGGTGTCTACAATGTCATCTGCCCCTTCAGCATAGAACATCTCACCAAAATTGACATCGGCCAAAGCCTTGAAGTTTGCGGTTGTATCAGGTGCATTCCCAATCAGAACCGGGTAGTAGAAAACAGGATCTACTTCAAATGCTTTTTGCGAGACAGAGACGAGAGTATGTCCTGTATAAGGTTCCGGATCATGAGCGGGTGCGTCACCCATCAATATCACACGTTTACGTACACCATCCCGCCACGGTAATTCATTGGCAGTCATCAATGCAGCGTATACTGCTTCGGGCCAATCGCCACCACCCCCAACAGTAATTGTATTAATGCTATCCACGATTGTATTTTTACCAGTAGTAAAGGGGAGATGAACATAAGCAGGGGGATTAAAATCAGTGTAGTCGCGATAGACGATGATGGCAACCCGATAATCCTCAACCTCGCTGCTTATCTTGTCTACGAGTTTCTTAGCATTTTTCTTGACCTCATCGATATCATCCCACATGCTACCTGTCGTGTCGATTACAAACACCAAGTCCAGTTTTTTGCTGTCAGCGAATACATAATCTCTCAAGATATTCAGAAATTCCCAAGCATTATTCGATTCTTCAAGGGCCGCGATCAGAGAGATAATTTGAGGAGCGCGGGCGTCTGGGAACCAATAGTTCATGAGTCCCGCAGGAACACCGATGGGCCACCACGTATCCACATTGACGTCCGCGTCTATAGGTTGTCCAGTGGTAGTATTGAATTGGCTTAAAATACGTAACAGGCTGTGCGCATCGTTCACTGTGTAGTTCCAATATCCGGATTCATCCGAAATGGTTTCCATAATGATATCAGCCAGTTCACCTTTTGATTTGGTGAACAGGGTGGCTAGTGCTTTAAATAAGTCGTTCCATTTGAAATAATGGTCGCGGAGTTCTCGCCAGTTTGGTTCGACAAGTACTTGAACACCACAGTGCGTGTTGAGCGTGTTGACAAGATTGGGTGGACCCTGATAGCTTGTTACGTTGGGGCATGAACCTAGGATCGAGAGGCTGCCTGGGCTGTCGAAAGTAATGGCTTCTTTACCAGATTTTTCTGCCGTGATTTCTGCCAGGTTAGCACCTAACGAGTGTCCTGTATGTAGAATTGTGTATCCGGGATTTACCATGAATTCGATCAGTACCGTGAAGCTTGAGGCTAAATTGGCCTGGAAAGGTTCAACATCAATAGCGATACCAAAATCATCATCGAGGTCTAATAGCCCACTTGTACCCCGGTGTGCAATGACCACTTGCCCATAGATTGTATTCTGGTAGGCGATTCCAAAATATCCCGCTGCAAGAGGTTCTGGGAGGATATCATCGCTTCTCCCGATTACTGTCCAGTTTCTGCCCCAGACTTCCCAACTTCCCGCGCCACCAGGGGGCTGCAATCCTGCGGCTTGAAGTTCACTGAAGTCTCCGGGGAGGCTGGGGTCATCGGGGTTATCGGGGTTGTAAGCCAGATAACTCAACACCCCTAATTCATAGGTTGTGACCCCAACTGATTGAGCCTCGGTTACGTTGGGTGCAGTGACAGGCAAAACCGTGCCAAAAACGATGATGCCTATCAGAAGAATAGCCAAAGCTTTACGAGTTTTAACCATGAGTATTCTCTCCTCTTGGATTTAGCTCTGCTAAACCTGGGTGCTCATTGGCTCAATTATGGGCTGAGCAGAGGTAGGGAATTAGAGGAAATCACACAATGGAGAAGAAAGAGCAGGTGAGATGCAGTGCGGCGCGGCGAAGAAGCCTGCTAATGCAGTGATGAGATGTGCGTGATTGGTGGCCCAATCACAGTTCCCCCTAGAGCAATAGAGTCATTATAGCACGTAATGAATTTACTAGTCAACAAGTTAAAACACAATATTTGGTAATGCATTTTTCCCAGGCAAAAACATGAGAAACACTTTTGACCTGAAAACGCAACGGGGCGTCTCGCTGCACACTGACGGCGAGACGCCCCGTGTTATCGCATACTGCCGCGTGCGACTCGCGCTCACCACGCGGGATGATTCACGTCTTCCGTGCGGGGGTGCAGCAGCGAGATCATGCGCGCGACGATATCCGGGTGCGCGGCGATGTACGTGCCGGGGATTTGGGCGCGCAGGTCGAGTTGGGCGAAGTCCACCGGGTCGCCGGACATGTAGGCCACCGTGCCGCCCTGCTTCGCCATGAACGCCGCCAGCGCCGCGATATCCCACATATACGTGTCATGCGCGAGCGTGGCGACCGCGTTACTGCCGCGCGCCTGGTACGCCGCGTGACACGCCGAGCTGCCATAGGCCATGATGCGCGTAAAGTGCAGGTCGTAGATCGTGTGGCCGTCGCTGCGCCAGAAGATGAACGAGTCCGCGTCCCAGCGGGTGGGCAGATTGCCGGTCACGACGCGGCCATTACAGATCACGTCCTCGCCCTCGGTGTAGGTCCAGTCATCCAGCAGCGGCATGTACACCAGCCCGAAAACCGGCTGTAACTCGTGCAACAGCGCGATGGTGATGCTCCACGTCGGCAGGCCCTCGACAAACATGCGCGTGCCGTCGATGGGGTCGATGGCCCACAGGAACTCGTGATCCAGCGATTCGCTGCCGTATTCCTCGCCGATGATGCCGTGATCCGGGTACGCCTCGCCGATGCGTGCGCGCAAAAGCTGTTCGATCTCGAAATCCGCCGCCGTCACAGGGTCGGCGATACCCTTCCACTGCGGATCGACATTGCCGAAGTAGCGCAGCGCTATCGCGCTCGCCTCGGTGATCCACGTGCGAATC
This sequence comes from uncultured Anaerolineaceae bacterium, assembly GCA_964567525.1. Classification (GTDB taxonomy): domain Bacteria; phylum Chloroflexota; class Anaerolineae; order Aggregatilineales; family Aggregatilineaceae; genus CAYRNY01. The sequence goes on along the minus strand of CAZMNL010000100.1, from coordinate 3,722 downwards.
TGGGCGGTATCGAGTTTGAGTGCGGTTGTTGGTGCGGTCATGAGTCGTCCTTACAGTATCAGATTAAACGGTCGTTGAAGCTACCTATGAGAGTTTAGCGCAGATCGCGGCGCGTTGCGGTAAATGCGTTTAACCTGGGGGATGAATCTAAACGGGGCGATCCCTGCACAGGACTGCCCCGCTCGTCATGCGTGAAGGATACCGCGCCCGCTATTCGTCCAGCGGGTCGCTTTCACCCACGACACCCAGCGCATTATCCACGCCGAAACCGCCGTACATGCGGCCATCCAGCGCGGTACGCAGCAGGGTGTCACAGGTTCCCGCGTCCAGTTCGACCGCCGGGCCGTAGACCCAGCCGTAGCTCCGGGCTTCGGGGTCGTCCTGCGGGGTTTCGTAGAATACCTGGAGCCACAGGTTCCCTTCGGTAGCGGCCCGCACCCAGAACGTTTGACCGGCAGGGACACCCCCCAGGCGGCGGCTGTCTTCGTTGGGGGCCAGGCGCACGTTGAGATTCACAGGCGCGGTCGCCGTACAGACATCCTGGGCCACCAGCGCGTCACTGGGGGTTACGCCATCGGTCGTCAGCGTCTCCGCCACGCCCGGCGCGCCCACCAGGAACTGGTTAGCGTCCACCGGGAACGGTGCGGCATCGGCGACCAGCACTTCGACGCGGCCCTGGGTCACGACCAGGCGCGTGTCACCTTCCGGGCTGACAGTCAGCTCGAACTGGCCGCGCAGCGGGCGAGCGGTGAACGCCGGAGTCTTGATCGTCCATTCGCCATCTTCCGAGATATCCGCCGCAAGAGCGCCAACGGACCCGGCCAGGTGGCCTTCGTGCAGTTCTATATCGATCACGAAGTCAGCGGCGGACGTGCCGCTGAAGCTATTCAGCGTCAGGCGGGAGTCCGGGCCGAGCGCGCTTTCGGTCCCGTCGTAAAACCACGTGATCAGCGCGACGCCGTTAGCATCAGTGCGCAGCGTCTCACCGGGGTCAAGGATGGAATTCTGGATCAGGCGGGTTTCTTCGCCGCCGTCCGCTGGGGTGACAAACAAATCCGCCACGATGATGTTGATCGCGCCCCGCACCGGTTCCTGTGGGGGGTCGTCCTGGGCCGATACGCCGGTATTCGCCAGCCCCAAAATGAAGGCCATCACCAGCACACCGGACAGCAAAAGCCGCGATTTCATATGTTTTTCTCCTGGATGTGTCATGTCAAAACGGAATATCAACTATGTCTGTCATTGATAGCTTGATTTTAGCGTATCGCCTGTGCCCGCGCCGAGCAATAGCCATTTTGGGGGAGATGAGGCGCACATGAGGCAACTTATGCGGGCTGATTCGTATAACCGCATGAACTGAACGTGAGCGGGAATCGACCCGCGCCCGACGGTCACGCGAACCTGCGGTTCGTTCGTCGGGCGATACACCTGCTGGACCGCAAAGCGGCCCGCTGATCGCCTGTTTAGCCCCGTTGACGGGATGGCGCGAACCTACGGTTCGTAGGGCCGAGCACGGTGGTGATCGCGCGCGTGAGATGTCACCGCAGCCGGTCGCCACCTGCTAATCGCTTACAGCTTATCGCTATTCTTAAGGGAGCAAATCCGATGCATTATCACACACGACGCGGCATAGGGATTGTTTTATTGGCGCTGGTCAGTATCATGGCCGGGATGGTCCCGGTTTACGCGCAGGACAGCGGCCAGGGTCAGGACGCGCTGCCGCAGTTGTTCCCGCCCACCGGCCCGTATGCCGTCGGGCGCACGATGATTCACCGGGTGGACGAGGCCCGGCCCGAACTGCACACCGCCGACGAAAGCGACGTGCGCGAACTCTCGATCACGGTCTGGTACCCGGCGGAACCGGCAGCCGACGCCGTCTTTGCGCCGTATATGCCGCTGCCGATGGCGCGGTTTATGGAAGACGTGAACGGCCTCGCGCCGCCGCGTTTGCAGGTCGTGCGTGCCAACGCGGTCATGGATGCGCCGCTGGCGAGCGACCGGGATACCTACCCAGTGCTGATCTTCGACCCCGGCTTCAGCGCCACGCCCTACCAGTACAGCGTGATGATCGAGGAACTGGCGAGTCACGGCTACGTGGTCTTCGGCATGTCACACCCGTATGTGACCGCCATAACCGTCTACCCGGACGGGCGCGCGATCCCGGCGCTGAGCAGCAGCAAACTTGAAGAAATCTGGGTCCCGTTAAGTGCGCTGGATGGCGAATTTGTCGGCGCGTGGGTCCCGGATACGTCCTTCGTGGTGAACCAGGTCACGGCGCTGAACGCCGACGATCCGAACGGCCTGTTCACCGGGCGGCTGGAAATCGATCAGTTCGGCATGTTGGGCCACTCGCAGGGGGCGCGCACCGTGTCCGAAGTGTGCTTCCGTGATGCGCGCTGCGCCGCCGCGATCAACATGGACGGCAGCTACTCGGCGGAAGTCGAACTGGGCTTTGAGCGTCCGTACATGATCATGCGCGCGGATAACGGGGTCGAGGACTTTATCGGCAAGTTCGAAACCGGCCTGGAACAGTTGGGTGCGGGCTACTACGTGATCATGGTCCCGCGCACGCACCATAACAGCTTCATGGATACCGCCTTCTGGGTGGTGTGGGTGCTGGACGAGGAACCCGAAGGAACCGGCGCAGCACAGATCGCAGTGATGGATTACCGGCTGTATGCAACGGCCTTTTTCGATAAGCACCTGCGCGGGCGGGATGTCCCGCTGCTGGATGGGGCCGCGCCGGATCACCCGGAAGTCTTCTTCCTGGACCGCAGCGAGCCGATCCCGCGACCCACCGACGGCGTGGAACCGCAAATCGCCCGCACGGGCGCGAGCCTGGGCGCGATTGAACCGGGCGCGGCGGATGTCTGGGCCTATGAGGGACAGGCGGGCGAAGTGCTCAATATCCTGCTGATGGCAGATCGTCCGGCGAACGGCACGACCCAGGAACAGCGCGTGCAGTATGACCTGCTGGATACGCTGCTGGTCGTGCGCGCGCCGGATGGGAGTCTGCTGGCGGTGAACGATGACATGCTGAGCAAACTTACTAACTCTGAACTGCGCCGGTTGGAACTGCCCGCCGACGGCACGTACCGGATCGAAGTGCGCTCCTGGGCCAGCCAGACGGGCGGCGGCTACACCCTGCTGATCGAGCCGCAAGAGCAAGAGTAGCGCACGGCGGAATGAGACACAGATAAACAGGTATGGTTGGCGCATCAAAAACAGCCTCACCCCCCGGCCCCCTCTCCACACTCTGGAGAGGGGGCGTAAACGGGCCAATATCCGTAAAACTACGCAGGCGCAAATACCGTGCGCTACGGATACACAGCGCCCCCAGTATGACGTATAGTATAAACGCGGAAGGGGTGGTGATATAGGCGCTGAAAACAGTGTCCACCCTCTACAATGTGGAAGACCTGGACAGATTTTCCCGCCATTTGTCCAGTGACGAAAGAGCAGCCTACCCGGCTGCTCTTTCTTTTTGCGATCAATCTCTCACCCGATGGTCAAACCGTCGGGCTAACTATCTGCTGGACCGCAGAGCGGCCCGCTGATCGCAGGTTTAGCCCCGTTGCCCCGGCTTTTGAAGGGGTGTGGCTACTTTGCATTTTCTTTAGTTTCCGCTAAAATTGACTGAACAAGAACAGATGTTCGCACACGAAATAGGAGAATTTGCTCATTTGATAGCCAAAATAAGGCCCAGATTAGTATTTTTTGCC
>CAZMNL010000099.1:0-9000 GCA_964567525.1 uncultured Anaerolineaceae bacterium | reverse complement strand
TGACTTCCGCCAGCAGCGCAACCGCCATGATCAAGGCCGCCATCGGGTTTTGAAAGACATACCAGCCCAGGATCGGGACTTTGTTCTGCGCTTCGATGATGTCGCCCACGCTCATCGATCCGGCCAGCATCACCGGTACGACGATGCCCAGGCCCATGCTCAACTCGTAGCTGATCATCTGGGCCGAAGAACGCAGCGCGCCCAACATAGCATACTTGTTATTGCTGGACCAGCCCGCCAGCACGATCCCGTAAATACCGATGCTGGTGATACCCAACAGCCACAGCACACCAACATTAACATCAATGAGGCCCTGTGTCAGCCGGTACCACTTGCCGTCAAACCAGGGAATCGCCACCTTCGGGCCGAACGGGATCACCGCCAGAACCAACAACGCCGGGATCACCTTGATGATCGGAGCCAGCCAGAACACGACGCGCATCGCGTGCGACGGGGTGACATCCTCCTTGAAGATCAGCTTGATCCCGTCCGCTACCGGTTGCAGCAGCCCATACGGACCTGCGCGATTCGGGCCAATGCGAGACTGCAAAAACGCCAGGAAACGACGTTCGAGCACGGTGGTATAGGCAAACCCTGTCAGCAGCACAACGAACAGAATCAAACTCGCCACAATGGAATGGATGACCGCACACGTACCGTTTGCGGAGCATTCCACAATGACACTCGATTCACTCGGTCCTAACATACCGGGCTACTCCTCGATTTTTTCTACGACACACGCAGCGGGAACCTGTGGCACAGGCTGATCGGATAACTGCTGCGGCAGCAGCACAATCCCAGCAGGCGCTTTGCCATTGACACGCGCGGTTACTTCAAAACGCTGCCGGTTCACCGAGACGGCGATCCGGTCGCCATCGGCGATCCCTTTTCCAGCAGCATCCGCGCTGTTGAGTTCGGCATAGGGTTCGGGGATACGCTGGTACATCATCACGCTGGGCGCAAAAAGCGTCTCGCGGTTATACAGTACGCGCACCGGAACCACCACCAGGCCGCCCAGTGTCACGCGGTCGGTATTCACCGGGCGCACAGTCAGAGCGTATCTCTCTTTTTCGGCGTTGGTGGCCCACTGCACCCCCAGGCCACCGCGATTACTGTACGCCGTGCCGCCGTAATACACGTCCTCTTGTCCGATCAATGGGAACTGTTCATGGACTTTTGCCAGGTTCGGATAGTTCATCCCGGCATAACGCAGCACGTGATTGGTAATATCGCGCATGACCAGCGCCGCCGAAATACGCGGACGCTCGCCGTCCTTCATCTGCGCGGAGATATGGGCAAAGACTTTCCAGGCCGGCAGCGTACCGTCTAACGGCGTCTGCGCCATATAGAAACGCTGCACACGCCGCATACCGTTCGTGAAAGTACCTTCACGCTCGGCGAAACTCTGCACCGGCAGTACGATATCGGCCTGCTGTGCCGTCGCGGTCATGAACTGCGCCGCCACCACGACGAATTCGGCATCCGCGATCAACTGCGCGGCGTGGGCGTCTTCCGCGACGATATCCGCCTCGCCGATGAACCACATCTTGGGCGGGTTTTCCCTAAAACTGGCCGTAGCGGTAGACGAGAAACCGAGATCGAACGCGCCCTGCATGTTCGCGCCCGGCCACACAGCGATCAAACCATTATTCGGGCGCGCCACGTGCCCGGTGATGATCAACAGGTTCGCGGCGGCTTGCATCAGTTCCGCGTGCTGGTCACGGTTCAGGCCCTCGCCGCCGACGAATACCACCAGGTTTTCGGCATCCAGCAGCGCTTCCGCCGCTGCGACCTGGATATCCGGCACGCGCGTGCCTTTCAGATCATCTTCCAGCGTGTCCCAGCCCTTCACGCGTGCGCCCAGCAGATCGTGCGCCAGCGCATCATTACGGCGCGCAATCGCGGCAAAGCTGTTCAGCACGCCCACCGCGTCGCCGTAGTCGTAATGCACCACCACCGCCGCATATTGATCCAGCTTGGTCGCGCGCCCGTTGGCGACGACAACCTTCGCGCCGCGATCCGCCGCCTGCTTGACTTGCAGCCACCAGATCGGCGCTTCCTCTTCAAAGTCCGAGGCGATCACCAGCACCGCGTCACCTGCCCCCAGGTCTTGCAGGCGCGTGCCTACGCCCACACCCACTTCGGTCACGTGGGCGTGACCGGTCATGGTCGCGGGCCAGATGCCCAGTTCGCATTCGCCGCAGGTCAGGCGCGCCATTTTGCGCATTTCCCACAGGTCCTCGTTGGAGAGACTCGGCCCCGCCAGGAAACCCGCTTGCTCGCGGTACGCCTGGAGTTTTTCCGCAATCGCCTTGTAAGCGGTCGGCCAGTCTACCGCGACCCAGGCGTCACCCTGACGCATCATCGGCTGTTGGAGCCGCTCTTCCGCGCGGCTGTGATGGTGACCAAACCGCCCCTTGTCGCAAATCCAGATTTCGTTCACATCTTCATTCTGGCGCGGCATGATGCGCTTGATCATCTTCTTGCCGCCGAAGTCGCGGTCCAGGCGCGTGCTGGCGCTGATGTTGCAGCCTACCGGGCAGTGTGGGCAGATGCTCGGCACTTCGTCCAGTTCCCAGGGCCGCGCGCCAAAGCGGAAGTCCGCCGTCGTTAGCGCCCCCACCGGGCAGATATCAGTCGTATTGCCGCTGAACTTGGTATCGAACGGCGGATCGCTGATCGTGACGATCTGCAAGCGGCGTCCGCGCTCGTGGAACGCCAGCACATCATCGCCGACAATCTCATCACAGAAGCGTGTGCAGCGCGCGCACTGAATACAGCGTTCGCGGTCCAGGTAGATTAATTCGCCCAACGGCACATGCTTGGCGAGATTCAACTTATCGCCAAAAATGAATTGCGACTCCCCCGGCCCATAGGCCATCGTGAGATTTTGCAGCGGGCATTCGCCGCCCTTGTCACATACCGGACAGTCTAGCGGGTGACTGGTCAACAAAAATTCGAGGATATCATCACGCGCTTCGACCACGCGCTCGGTCTGCGTGCGCACCACCATGCCCTCATAGGCCATCTGGGTACAGGCGGTTTGCAGCCTGGGGAACCACTGCACAGACGGATTGCCGTCATCATCCAGCACCACCTCGCCGGTTTCGCGGTCGCGCTGGATGCTGCCCAGTTCTACGAGGCACATCCGGCACATGCCGACCGGCTCCATCTTCGGGTGGTAGCAAAAAACGGGGATGTCGATATCCTGCCGCTTGGCGGCATCGACCAGGTTCAGCCCCGGTGGAACATGATAGCTTTCACCATCAATGATAATCGTTACAGTCTCGGCCATGTCGCTCCTCAGATATCAGAGCCTCGGTAAGTGCATTGCACAACGTCCGGTACTAATTTTCAACTCCGCAGCAGCGCAACCCTGCCTCTGCGCGGTCAATATACGCCTGATGCAGATAACCCCAGCCGCTTTGCGCCATCTGCGCCGCCGCGAGACGCCGCGCCGCTTCAAAATCGGCCCGCGCCGCTGCCACCTGCCCATACGCCAGCCATTCTTCGCCGCGCAGCAGATAATACACTAGGTTGTCCGGTTCGCGTTCAATCAAACGCACGAATAACCGTACCTGCGGCGGCACACCCGGCGCGATCACCGGGCCGGCAGCGGCCAACAGCGGCGCATCACCACTCATGCGCCACCTTCGGCGACGGCTTCCGGCACTTCGCCGGTTGATGCGCGGTCAGGCGTGCTGACAGCCTTCGGCATCTCCGGGCGTGTGGCTTCATCAGACTTCACATAACGCTCGTATTCGTCGCGGTAATGCTGCACCGTGCTGATGATCGGGTTGGCGGCAAACTCGCCCAATGCGCACAGAGTCGCCCCGTCCTGCATTTGCGACGGGACACGCTCTAACGTGCGCAAATCCTGCGGCGTGCCTTCACCGGCCAGCAAACGCTCGTAAACCCTGTCCAGCCAGTAGGTCCCCTCACGGCAGGGCGTACACTTGCCACAGCTTTCATGGCGGAAGAAGTGCGTCATCTTCGCCGCCGCCCAGACCATATCGGTATCTTCGTCCATCAGAATGAACGACGCCGACCCTAATGTGCTGCCCAACTCGGCCACCGATTCGTAGGTCATGGGCGCGTCGAGCATCTCGTCCGTGATCGGCATCACCGGGCCGCTGGCCCCGGACGGCAGCAGCGCCTTAAGCTGTTTCCCGTCCTGCCCGCCGCCCGCCAGATCGTAGATCAACTCGCGGAAGGTCGTGCCCAGCGGAATTTCGTAGTTGCCGGGTTTGGCCGTGTGGCCGCTCATGCAGAAAACTTTCGGGCCGGGGCTTTCCGGCGTGCCGATTTCCTTGTAGGCTTCCGCCCCGTTGATCAAAATCCAGGGCACATTCGCCAGCGTTTCAACGTTATTCACGACCGTCGGCTCGTAGTACAGGCCGCCGCCCTTCTGCGCGGGGAATGGCGGGCGCACACGCGGCTGGCCCAGCAAGCCCTGTAAGCTGTTGAGCAGCGCGCTTTCCTCGCCGCAGATGTACGCCCCGGCTCCCAGATGGACGTAAACCTCGCATGACCAGCCGGAACCGAGAATATTCTCGCCGAGCAAGTTCGCCTTACGAGCTTCTTCAATCTGGTTTTCCAATTCGAGCGCGAGGTCCCAGAATTCGCCCCGGCAGTAGATATAAACGGCTTTGGCCTGGATCGCGTAAGCAGCAATCAGCGATCCTTCGAGCACCTGGTGCGGGTTCTTTTCGAGCAGTTCGCGGTCCTTGAAAGTCCCCGGCTCGCTCTCATCCGCGTTGACGACAACGTACTTTGTCTCCGCGCTCAAAGGGATGAAACTCCACTTACGCCCGGTGGGGAACCCTGCCCCACCACGCCCGCGCAGATTCGAATCCAGCACGAGTTGGGTGACTTCCTGCGGTTGCATCTCGTTGACGGCTTTCTTCAGGCCGTCATAGCCGCCGTTTTCGACATACGTCTGAAACTGCCAGATATCAGGAATATCGCGATTGCGCAGCAAAATATGTGTCATAGTGTTTCCCGTTCCTGGATCATAACCCTAGACATCGTCGTGATCACGCTTGGTCAGATAATGCACGTCTGGATGCACTTTGTATCCGGCGCGAGCCATCAAGGCAAGACTGGCTTGATTCCAGTCCTCGACCAGCGCCGCGATAATCTGCATCCCCTGGCTTTTGAGCGCCTGTTCCCCTGCCCTGATCAGATGCAGCCCGATGCCGCGCCGTTGATAGTCAGGATGGACGGCGAGCCGGTTGAGCCACCCCTTACGCCCGTCGTGCGTGGCGATGATGACGCCGGCCAGTTGGCCCCCATCCCGCACCCCTAAAACGGTATGGGTTCCGCTGGCGAGCTGCGCTTCGAACTGAGACCGGTTGTCGCGCCCATTGGGGCGGATCGAGAGTCCAGCGGCTTGCCACAACGCCAGAATCGCGTCGTAGTCCTCTGCGCCCAGAGGTGCGGTTGTCCACCCTGTATCCATCGCGCAGCGCGTACTACGCCGTACCAACAGGGTCGTCTGCGGCGGCGGCCTCAGTGCGCCATTGATCGATCAGCGCCTTGACCGACTCAAGGTCCAGGTTTTCGTGATAATGAAAATTGCACTGCATCATCGGCGCTTTGTCGCACGCCGCCAGGCACATCACCGGCTCGACGGTGAACAAACCATCTTCGGTCGTGCCGCCGTGATCCGGGTCCAGCCCCAGCAGTTCGCACAGCCCATGAAAGAAGTCATCCGCGCCGCGCAGCGCACAGGGCAGATCGGTGCAGACTTGCAGCCAGAACTTGCCTTTCGGCTTCTCGGAAAACATGGTGTAGAACCCGGCCACAGAATGTACCTGTGTGGGGTCCATGTCGCAGATTTCAGCGACCTCGCGCAATGCATCTTCTGACAACCAGCCGTATTCTTCCTGGGCGAGATAGAGCAGCGGCATTACCGCCGACCGCTTATCGGGATATTTTGCAAAAATCGACTGAATACGCTCTGAGTACTTTTCTGCCAGCACGGCATCAACTCCACATCGGGCGTTTGGACGACCGGCGCACAGCTAGCGGTCGCAATCTCCGAGTACAATATCAATGCTTCCAATAATCGCTACAATATCTGCAATCAGGTGATCTTTGGTCATGTCGGGCAGCGCGCTCAAGTGGATAAAGCTCGGTGTGCGGAAACGCACACGCCAGGGATTCGGCCCGCCGTCACTCGCCAGGAAGCAACCCAGTTCACCGCGCGGACTCTCAACCCGCACATAGACCTCACCTTTCGGCGGGCGGAAGCCTTCTGTCCACAGTTTGAAGTGATGGATCACGGCTTCCATGCTGTGCCCCAACTCCGAACGCGGCGGCGGAACGTATTTACGGTTATTCGAGCGGAACGGCCCATCGGGCAGATTATCTATCGCCTGATGGATGATACGCATACTCTGGCGCATTTCTTCCATGCGGATGATGTAGCGGTCGAACACATCCCCATGCTGGCCGAGCGGCACGTCGAAATCGAACTCGTCGTAGCTGCTGTACGGGATCGCTTTGCGGATATCCCAGTTCACGCCCGAACCACGCAGCGTTGCGCCGGTCAGCCCCAGCTTGATCGCGTCTTCCGCCGAGACATAACCGATGCCCTGCGTGCGGTCCAGCCACAGCGGGTTGTCGGTCAACAGCCGTTCGTAGTCGTCAATCTTGGCCGGGAAATACGCGAGAAAGTCGCGCACCGCCGGTTCGAACTCTTCCGGGACATCGCGCCACAAACCGCCCGGACGAAAATAGGTGCTCATCATGCGCTGGCCGGACACCAGTTCAAAGATGTCGAGAAGCTTTTCGCGCTCGCGGAAGCAGTAGAGGAACACGCTCATCGCACCGATATCCAGCGCATGAGTCGCCAGCCAAACCAGGTGACTGTTAAGGCGGGTCAGTTCAGTGAGCAGCACGCGGATATACTGCGCGCGTTTGGGCACATCCAGGTCGATGAGTTTTTCCATCGCCAGACAGTAAGCCAGGTTGTTACCCAGTGGATTGAGATAATCCATACGATCCGTCATCACAATCGACTTTTCGTATGTCTTGGCTTCCATGTTTTTCTCGATACCGGTATGGAGAAATCCGATATCCGGTACACAGCTTATAATTGTCTCACCATCGAGTTCGAGCATCAGGCGCAGCACCCCGTGCGTACTGGGATGCTGAGGCCCCATGTTCAGCACCATCGTTTCGCCTGCCAACGCGCGATCAGATACCAGCCCTTTAAGCTGCTCGATATTGCCTTCCCAGATACTTTCTTGGATTCCGGACATGCGTTGCGTCTCCAGCGATCTATTCCTGAGCGTAGGGCTTGTACTTATCCACTTCGTCGAAGTTGAACGAGAACTGCACGGTTTCATACCCTAACGGGTAGTCTTTGCGCAGTGGATGACCGTCCCACCCTTCCGGCATGAGAATCCGCCGGAGATCGGGATGATCGGTGAAGGCCACACCCAGGAGGTCGAAGATCTCACGCTCCATCCAGTTCGCCGTCGGATAAATACCTACGACGCTGGGCACAACGGGTTCATCGCCGGGCAGCAACACCTTGAGCCGCAGCGAGCGATTGTGGATCATCGAATACAGGTGATACGCAATGCCGAAACGGGGTTCCTGCGGCAAATAGTCAATGCCGGTCACATCCGACAGAAAGTTATACTCCAAACCTTCCGTATCGCGGCAGAACCGGCATATCTCGACAATTTTCTCACTGTCCACAGTAACGGTAATTTCGCCCCGGAACTCTTCCACGCTCTGCACGGCGTCCGCAAATTGTGCTTGTAATGTTTCGACAGGATTCAATGCAGTCATGCGTCACAACTCATTTCAGTGTGTTTGAATTAGCGTGAGAAGCCAACCGAACTTACGTCCAGTCAGTCAGGCGTTCCTGCTTGACGCGCTCATGCAGCATCATGATGCCATGAATGAGCTGTTCGGGACGCGGCGGGCAGCCCGCCACGTAGACATCCACAGGGACGATCTCATCAACGCCCTGCACAATCGCGTAATTGTTGAATACACCACCACATGAGGCGCAGTCACCCATGCTGACAACCCATTTCGGCTCCGGCATCTGGTCATAAAGTTGGCGCAGCACAGGGGCCATTTTGCGAGTCACACGGCCCGCCACGATCATCAGGTCGCTTTGACGCGGGCTGGGACGCATCAGTTCCATGCCAAATCGTGACATGTCATATACTGCGGCCTGCGTACTCATCATTTCGATGGCGCAGCACGCCAGCCCAAATAACATGGGCCACATTGCGCGTGTCCGTGCCCAGTTAATCGCATCCTCTAGTCTGACGGTAATGGCCCCCAGTTCACCCATCTTCGATGTCAGTCCCATTCCAAACCTCCGACCATCCATTCGTACACAAAACCAACCGTCAACACGAAGAAGAAAACGCCCATCACGACCAGGCCGTAGACGCGTAAATCACGGAAAACAACCGCCCAGGGCAAAAAAAAGATCACTTCAATGTCAAACAGAATGAATAGCACGGCTACCCGGTAGAACTTCACAGGGATACGGCGGATCGCTTCGCCAAACGGCTGCATACCGCTTTCATAAGGGGCTAATTTGCGTGCTGTTGGGCGGAACGGTCCCAGCAATCGCGACATGAAGACAATCATAACACTCACCGCGACTGAGAGGATTAAGAGAGATACTATCGGTGCAAAATCTGATGGCACAGTTAAGAATCTCCGTATAGCAGCGTTAGTTACAGGCTAATTGTTCAGATTAGAACAAGCATCCAGAGATTAGCATAAAGCCAGAAGGGTGTCAAACTCTTTTGGCCCCCAAAGCTTTGAATGCGAAACGATACAACAATACCATATTCCAGAAGTTTACGAAACTTTTGAAATAGGTTGGTTGAAAGCCCATTTATTCAAAAGGATTGCGGTTATAGGAGAGACTGTTAGGGTTATCGAGATATGAGGGGGCATAGAAAAGGAAGAGGACAGGTGAGTTGGCGACGACTTACTCTCCCAGGGGGTCACCCC
>CAZMNL010000098.1:0-9045 GCA_964567525.1 uncultured Anaerolineaceae bacterium | reverse complement strand
GGGTATCTGGTATGGCAAGGAACTCACCGAGGTGAGGCTGCGTTTTAGTGTGCCGGTCGCGCAGCGCGTGAAAGAGACGGTATGGCACCCGACGCAGCAGCTTGACGATCTGCCGGATGGCCGGGTGGAGTGGCGCGTGTTGATTGCCGGGACGCAGGAACTGGTGCCCTGGATACGCGGGTGGGGGCCAGATGTCGAGGTGCTCGAACCGCCGGAACTGCGCGCTCAGATCGCCGATGACGTGCGCCGCGCTGCGGCGTTGTATGCAACAGACGGTGAAGAATAGCTGAACTTTGGGAGGATTTGGATGATTAGAACGGCTGTCAGTAACCCTCTGATCAAAATCGGATATGCAGTTTTGTCGGTGATGGCAAAGAAGCCAACACTCACTACGGTTTTCTCAGCCGAAGAGCTAGACGCTGCTGCCGATTACATCGAAGACAAGTACACCACCCCTGGCGCATGGCGTAATTTTCTGGCTGGTGCGATATTTCCTAACTCCGGATTCGCCCAGTATTCCTACGACAAACCACACCTTGAGCACAGAAAACGCGAGTACGCTGAAAACGTTCTACGCCGTTACCGCGCAGGCACACCGGCTCTCGAAGGGGGGGATCGGTGCGTCTTTTGCGGTCAACCGGCGGTATTCATCGCTACACGCGAACATGTTCCACTGCTCAATGCTCAAGGATACGGCAATTTTGGGGGACTGGGGCAGGCAGGGCTACCGGTATGCGGCACCTGTCTTCTGGCTGCCCACGCATTGCCACTGGGCTGCCAGATCGTCAGTGGACACTTGCTCGCAGTCGTCAGCGACAATGATGAGATCACGTTTGGGCTTGCCGCGATGGCCGTGCGTGAAATGCGCACCACGTTACAAATGGAAGGTCTCGACAAAATGCCGAAGAAGCGTTTTGTCCGTACCCGGCTCGTCGAAACGCTGATTGAAGCCCAGATACGCGGCGAACGGCTGCGAGCTTTGCGCGGGCAGCATCATGCTCTCAACGGTTATTTGTTTTCTAACAGCGGACAAAATGCCGAGATCGAGATTCTTGAGCTTCCCTCAGATGTCGTCGATTTTCTCATCGCCATCCAGCGCCAGGACCAGGCCATCCGTCGTGCCTGGGATTGGGCCGTCAAGCGTGGTTGGGAATGGCAGAAATCCAGGAAAGAAGAGGAAGAAGCACAGCGAAAAAACCAGCTTTTTGAAGACCTGTTCATGTTACCGGATCGGGCTTTTGCGTTTCTGCGAAAGCATATCTTGCCCACCCAGTCCTGGGCTTTGACTGGCTTCTATTTACATAAGGTGATGCACATGGACCCAATAACCATCAAACTGCTTTTCGACCTCGGCACACGCTTTGCCGCCTATGAGCGCGAAAAGAGCGGCTTTTTCATTAATTTCATGCGCGAACAGAACTACACCAAGTGGCGCGAACGTCTCGTGGAGGCTTCGTACGACTCGCTCAGGCGTTTCGAGCAGCCGTTGATCACTTCCGAAGAGTTTTTGCGCGCCTTTACTCGTCCCTACGATGCCGACCAGTACTGGAGTTGGAAGCTCCCTCGCGACATTGTCACGCTGCGGATTCTGGAAGAGCAGGTGAAAGCGGGCGAGGCATTGCCCGAAGTTGAAGGTCCGATCTTTAATTCTGCCGATGATTCTGAAAACGAAAACGAATAGGAGATTGCAAGCATGGCGTTCATTTCTGGGTTGTACCTGATCGACGCGCCCGCTTCGGCGCTGAACAATGGACAGGGCGAGCCTACCAAGGCTAAAGTCAAGGTGATCGTTTCCAATGGATTGAGCTACCCCTACGTTTCAGCGCAGTCATTCCGTTTTTGGCTGCGCACTACACTTGAAAATGATCCTGATTGGCGTGCTGCACCAGTGATCGTGGCGGGTGCGGGTAAAAAACAGCAGGTGTTCACCGAGGGTAATCCGATCACCTTCGACGATGATGACATGTTCGGCTACATGCGTGCTGAAAAAGCAGAAACGGTTACGCGAGTTTCGCCGTTCCGCACCAGCACGCTGGTTTCGCTCGCCCCAGTTTCCATCACTGACGATTTTGGGGTCATGGCACGTTTTGACCGTGTGGAGGATGCCAAAGAAGGCGTTCTGCTGCACGGACACGAATTCTATCGCGCCGTGCTCAAGGGATTGTTCTCACTCGATCTGCGGATGGCAGGCACATTCACGTATCGCCGTCGCACGGGCTACTTGAATCTCGGTACGGATATGCAAGAACAGGCCCAGGCCGAGGGGCTGCTACATCTCGAAGACGACAAGGCGTATCGGCTACCCATCGAAGAACGCACCCGACGTGTACAGTCGCTGCTGCGGGCACTGGGACGCTTGCAGGGTGGCGCGAAACAGGCGCTGCACTACACCGACGTGACGCCAGCGTTTGTCATCGCCGCCGTCACCAGGGGTGGTAACAACATCTTCGCGCGTGTGGTCACGACTGATGCGCGCACCGGTGAGGCGACCATCCACGAAGGTGCGCTGGCGGAAGCGTTGCGCGATTTCAGGGACGATCTGCTCTCCGGTGTGTATGTGGGGCGTGCGCAGGGGTTCATGGACTCGTCGGATGAGGCGCTGCGGCATTACTTCGGCGAAACGGTGGTCCATCCGCGCCAGGCACTCGATGCGCTGGCCGCCGATCTGGGCGACAACACGCATTGGCTAGAGTAAGGTGATGACTGAAACGATGGACGTGATCAAAGTGGTGGCGGAAGGGCCAGTCACGTCTTTCCGCTACCCACACTTCATCCAGGGGCGGCACCCCACCTTCGAGATGCCGCCCCCGGCAACCATCTACGGGCACATTTGCAGCGCGTGCGGCGTTTGGTTGCCGCCGGACTCGCTGCGCTTTGCCTACCACTTCGAACATGACGGGCGTTTTACCGATTACGAACACCTGCACTTTCGCGAGAAAACCGGCGAAAAGAAGCTGGCTCCATTCAACCGTGATCTGCTGTTCAACCCTCGTCTGACGTTATATGTGGATCGTCTGGATCTGCTGCCGTACTTTCGCAGCCCACAGTATGCTGTGGTGCTTGGGCGCTCGCAAGACCTGGTGATGTATACCAACGTGACAACCGTTACGCTGCGGCGTGCCGACCAGACCTATTTCGACGGCACGCTGCTTTCGCTCGACGATGCGGCGCTGCTGCACGGTGGTTACGTGTCGGCGACTATGCCTCGCTACATTGATCCGCTGCGGCGTGCGCATTGGGAGCAGTACGCGATGATCAAGCGCCCGGTGCTGTATCCGCCGCTGCCCGAAGACCGGGACCACAGTTTTGATGCCTATGCGGACGACGAGGAAACCGGCCTGATACTGGAGGGCGAGATCGACTTTTGGGTCGATGAGCGCGAAACCGGGTGGCGACGCTATCCGGATTTGCCGCGCGGCATTGTGTTCCACGCGTTTACTGGGGAGCAGCGATGGTGATCCCGGACTACGATCCGCAACGGTTGCCGGTGGGTATGGAAGACAGGCTGTTAGCCAAAAGTCCTGACCGGGGCGGTGAGACGCTGGCGCGGCATACATGGGACGTCTTGGCGCGACTGTCCGATCAGGTGCGGCTGCGCCCCGCACTGCCGGTTCAACTGGGAGAGCCGCGTTTGTGGACGCGGCTCTACTGGGCAGCTTTTCTGCACGACTTCGGTAAGGCGGCTTCGGGCTTCCAGCAAGTGCTGCGCGGCGAGATTCCGCGTTGGCCCTATCGCCATGAAGTGCTGTCACTGGCGTTCATCGAGTGGGTCTTCAGCCCCAGGCATCCTGATTACGCGCCGGTGGTGGCCGCCGTCGCATCGCACCACAAGGATTTCGACCGCATTGAAACACAATATATTCACACATCCGAGGAGACGGTTAGCACGCTGCAAACCATCCTCGGACAGGTAGACGCAGAAACGCTCGACATTTTATGGCAGTGGTTGGCGGTCTGCGGCAGGGAATGGATCGCGCGGCTGGATTTAACGGAGCAGGTCGAAGATATGCCGATTATGGACCAGCATATCGCCCGGCGGCATTTCGGCCTGAAGCCGCTCCAACGTGCTCTCAAACACTTCCGAAACACGGTGTCGGGGTTGGATGGCATATCCACCCCGACACGAGAACAGGTCGCTGCTGTCCACGTGCGTGGCCTGATCCAGACCGCCGATCATTCAGCGTCCGGTCACAGCGGGCGCTTCCCTGAACTGGCGCTGAGTCGCCAGCAGGCCACAGGTGGTCGGCTGGATGACGAGCTGCGATACCACCAGCGCGCCGCCGGCAGCACGGACGCCAGCACCGCGATCCTGGTGGCTCCCACCGGCAGCGGCAAAACTGAGGCGGCGCTGCTGTGGGCCGCTCGACAGCTAGCCGCAGATGATCAAAAACCGGCGCGTCTGTACTACGTGCTGCCGTATCAGGCCAGCATGAACGCGATGTGGCAGCGACTCCGTGACCGTCACTTCCAGAATGCGACCGAAGACCAGGTTGGTTTACAGCATGGGCGCGCGCTGCATGGCGTTTACTACGATCTGCTGCGTCGCATGGAGGATGACTCCGATCTGTCGCGCAAACAGGCGCGCGAACAATCCGATCTTGTGCTGAATCTCGCCCGGCTGCACTACCACCCGGTGCGCATCTTCAGCCCGTATGAAATGCTGAAAGCTGCTTACAGCCTCAAGGGATTCGAAACACAGTTGGTGGATTACTTCAACGGTGTGTTTATCGTGGACGAAATTCACGCCTATGAGGCGCGCCGACTCGCGTTGATTGTCTCGATGATCGGGTGGTTGGTGCGTGACTATCAGGCCCGCTTCCTGATCATGACGGCCACTCTGCCCCCCATGATCAAGGCGGTACTCGAAGATGCGATGCCGGGCTGCGCCACCATCCAGGCGGATACTGCGACATTCGAAGCCGCCCGACGGCATATCGTCAACCTTGTGGATGGTGATCTGCTGGACGACGATAACCGGGAGCGCATCGAGGCGGCGGTTGCTGTGGGTCAGCGTGTGCTGGTGTGCCTGAACACCGTAGCCCGCGCCAAAGAAGCCGCCGAGCGCTTTGCACATCTTGACTGCGCGCGCGTGATCATTCACGGGCGTTTCAATGCGACGGATCGCAAGCGCAAAGAACAGGACATCATCGAGATCGTCGGGGTACGCGATGATGGCAGCGCACCGCGCCAGCCGCTGCTGGTCATCGCCACGCAGGTGGTTGAAGTCAGCCTGAACATCGATATGGACGTGCTGTTTACTGATCCGGCTCCGTTGGAGGCGCTGCTGCAACGTTTTGGGCGTGTGAATCGCGGCCATCCGCCGGGCGCGCCATTGAAAAACGTGTACGTGTTTCGCCAGCCGGATGATGTGAAAGTCTACAACCCAACGTTGGTGCGCGGGGCGCTCGATGCCCTCAGTGCCATCGACAGTCAGCCCATCGACGAAGCCCAGGTAACGCAGATGCTGGGGCGGGTCTATGCCGGTGAGATCGAAGCAGCTTGGCGCGACGAGTACGACAAAGCCGCGCGCGAATTTGAGGACGTGATCCTGGACCAGATGCGCCCGTTTCAATCTGCACCACCGAGTATCGCCCGGCGATTCTATGAACTGTTCGACGGCGTGGAAGTGTTGCCCCAGGACCGCGAAGAGGAATTTAAGCGTCTGTTGTACGAAGAGCATCGTTATATCGAAGCGAGCGCCCTGTTAGTTTCGATCAGTTGGGGTCAGTACATGCAGTTGCATAAACTCTGCTGCACCGTCACCAGCCCGGAAGATGATCAGTGGCCGCGCATCGTTGATGTTCCTTACAGCAGCGAAACCGGACTCGATATCGAGACTGTACGCGAAATGCACCGCGCCCAAAGCGAATCGGAGGATTACTGATGCTGCCGAATACCCAGACCGCGATGCAGGGCGTGGCGGTGTACCGGTTCGAGATAACGGCCCGCGCACGAGAACTGATGTCATTTGGCGAGCAGCCGGGCGCACAGTTGCGCGGCGCGATCTATAACGCGCTCAGCCGCCAGTTCTGTTCCGAAACTGGCTTTGAACACACGCCAGGGCACCAGGATCGCTGCCCGGTGTGCTGGCTGCTCGCCAACGAAGACGACAGCAACACGCGAGGCCGTGACCTGCCGCGCCCCCTGATCCTGGAGCCGCCATTGGGCGAGAGCGTTATACCGGCGGGGCAGACGTTCTGCTTCGGTGTCAAGCTGGTGGGTAAACGCGCCTTCAGTGCCTTCAAGTTTATGATCCGGGCACTGGAAACAGCCGGCAAAAATGGCGTCGGCTATGGGCGAGGGCGTTTCTGGTTGGAGGCGGTGCGTCTTGTCCAACCGTTAACCGGCCAGGATATCCCACTGCTCAGTCAGGGCCGCCTGGCGCTGCCACCTGATCTTCCGATGACACATGAACACATCACAGCGCACGCCGCACAACTACCCGCCGACCGTGTCACCCTGCGTTTTCTGACACCGCTGCGCATCGGCGAAAATAAGCAGCTCTCGCATGAACCAAACCTGGGCATACTGCTGCGCCGCCTGATGGAACGCTGTCAGGCGATGGCAACCTATTATGGCAATCCGTCGGTTTCCGAATCAACGGATTGGCGGGCACTGTATCATGAGATTTCTGCCGTTGGTGAGGCGGCACGGTTGACACAGAACGACACGCGTTGGCTGGATGTTCACAGTGGATCGCGGCGGCGCGGCATGACCTCACCGATTGGCGGCCTGGTTGGTGCGGCCACGTGGGCGGGCGATCTCGCACCGGCGCTGCCCTGGCTGTTGTGGGGACAGGTACTCCATGTTGGGAAGAATACCGTCAAGGGAAACGGCTGGTATGTCATCGAGAGCCTGAAGTAGTTCGGCGCATACCGTCGCAGCGCAAGACCCGCATAGGGTGCTGGATCGTAAGCCTACAAGGAGGAAAAAGCATATGCCAGCTATCCAACACCTTATCGCGGACACATTCGGCACACATATCGGTAAATACAGCGAACGCCTGAAAGTAACGAAGGGCGGCGAGGTGCTGGTTCAGGCCCCGCTGCTGCATCTCGAAGCGGTCATTATTGCCGGGCGCGGCGTGAGCATCTCGGCAGATGCGCTCGAAGCCTGTTGTGAGCGCGGGATTCCCGTGCAATTCCTGGCTGCGAACGGCGATCCGTATGCCTCGATCTACGCGTCCGGTTTGACCGGGACCGTACTTACCCGGCGAGAACAGCTCGCCGCTTACCACGATTGGCGCGGTGTACATCTGGCGGTTCAGTTTGCCGCAGGCAAGATCGAAAATCAGGCATCGACCCTCAAGTATATGGCCAAAACACGCAAGGACAGCGCCCCTGATCTGGCCGAGCATTTGAAGCTTCTCGCGCTGGATGTGCTCGATCACCTTGCATGGCTGGACCGGATTGACGACGCGCCGCTAGATGGTGCGCGCGGCACGATCATGGCAGCGGAAGGCAACGCGGCCCAGGTCTACTGGCGTGCTGTGCGCGATGTCGTTCCTGCACACTATGAATGGCCGGGCCGTGTCACGCGCGGCGCGACGGACGCTATCAACAGTCTGCTCAATTATGGATACGGTATTCTGTACCACCAGATCGAGCGCGCTGTGATTCTGGCAGGGCTTGACCCGTATGCCGGTTTCATCCACACAGATCGCCCCGGCAAACCAAGCCTGACGCTTGATCTGATTGAGGAATTTCGGCAGGTTGCGGTTGATCGTGTTGTGTTCGGGCTGGTCAATCGGGACTTCGTGGTTGAGCAGGACGAGAAAGGATTGCTTAGCCAGGAAACACGTAAACGATTGGCGGAACGGATTCTTCAGCATCTGGAAGCGCAGATGAGCTACCAGCGTAAGAAATATCCGTTGCGTGGCATTATCCAGAGCCAGGCACGCGAGGTCGCGGCATTCGTGCGCGGTCATCGTGAGGTGTACAGCGCCTTCAAAGCGGGCTGGTAAGGGGAGGCGCGATCATGCAGATCATGTTGATCTACGACATTGCTCACGACCGCGCACGCAGCAAGGTGGCAGACGCGTGTCTGGATTACGGGCTGGATCGCATTCAGTACAGTGCATTCTGCGGCGCGCTGAGTCGCAACCATCAGGAAGAACTCTGGCTGCGCATCGACCGCTTGATCTGCGAGGTAGGTGGCAAAGTCTGGCTGTTGCCGATTGGTGAAAAGGAATGGCAAAAACGTCTGGAGATGGAATATGAAGGGGAGTGAGATATCGCATTTGGCTGAGCATGATGACTTTTTGACGCCCACCGATTTGAAGCAGTACAGCTACTGTCCGCGTGTGCTGTTCTATGAACGCTGCTGGCCCGACTTTCGACCACGCACTTTCAAAATGGATGCGGGCCGGGATGCACACGCGAGCGAAACAAAACGTGCCGCGCGCCGGACTTTGGGCAAACTGGGTCTGGAACAGGGCGAACGGCACTTCGATGTCCCGCTGATATCGGAGCAACTGCGGCTGCATGGCATCGTGGACGAAATTGTTCTCACACCAACGGCGGCCTATCCTGTTGATTACAAGCTCGCGCACCAGTTCAGCCCGCAGTACAAAGTGCAGCTCGCCACGTATGGCTTGCTTATCGAAGATCAGTGGCATATCCCGGCTCCGGTTGGGTATCTGTGGTTGATCATGCCGCGCAAGGCCGAGCGTGTGGCGCTTGATGATGCGCTGCGCGCGCAGGCTTACGCAGCTCTGCATGACATGCGCCTGATCATCGGTGAGGAACGGATGCCGGAACCAACTTCGCGCCGGGCGCGATGTCGCGATTGCGAATTTCGCCGGGTATGTAACGACGTTTGAGGGGCGTGGGGGGAGTTTTCGCAACTCCCCCGCGTTTTGTCGCAGAAATCGAGTTGCGAAAAATCATCACCGGAACGATAATTAGCCTACGGAGATGAAGTTAACCGGATGTTCAGAATGGATTTTAAGGCGTGTTGCAGCAGTTTCAGGTCAAAACACAAGCGCCCACACCATCCGAGCGCGCGGGGCTTCAATCCGCAAGACCCGACTTAGGGTACTGAAAC